>DYKX01000012.1:0-5101 GCA_020722375.1 Anaerolinea thermophila | reverse complement strand
TTCGAGGAAACGCGCGTATTGCAGGTTGGTGACGGGGTGCTTGGCCATGTAGAACAAGTTGGGAACTTGTTCTACATGGACAAACTCGAACAGGTCATCGGGCGACCAGATTTGATCCAGCGCATCGGCCAGGTCGGCGCGCACCGTTGGTTTCAGGCTGGCATCCGTTGCGGCTTCGTACAAGGCACGTTCGAGAGCCTCCCTTTCCGGCCCTTCGAACTTCTTGGCCATATCGCGCGCCAAATGCGCCGCCATGGCCAGCCGTCTCTGCCAGCCAGCCGAGCCACGCGCCTGTTCCCCGGCTGCGCTCATAAGACGGTCAATGATCTCGATGCGCTGAAAATCGGGGGTGTCGCGCAGCGCACCTGCGAACAGGATCACCTGTTCCCACCACGGGTCTTCGATATGGTCGAGAATGACATCCACCAGCCCCGGGCGGTTGATAAGTTCCGTTGCCGCCAGAAATTCGGCAAAGTTCTGGTGAATGAAGGCCACTTTTGCGGGCTGGTTTTCCGTCGCGGCGGTTATTTCGGCCAGCAAACCACTGCGCTCGTGCGAACTGAGTAAAAAACCTTTCGCATATTGGCCTGCAAGTTCGGCGTCTTTCACGCGCTCTTTTTCCATGAAGTATTCAGCCAGCACGCCTTCTGCAATCCCGGAATCGATTTCATATTGTCTGGCATTTGCGTGCATGAAATGCGCCAGATAACGCAGGCGGCGTTTTTTATAGTCCACCGATTCGGCCACGTTCTTGTAAACTTTCTGCGTGCCGTCTTCCAGACCCAGTTCCTTTGCGCTGCTCACTTCGCCTTTGGAAGCGTGCCAGTGTCCCAGTAAAAGCGCCACGATTTCATCCAATACATCCACGCGGCGTTCGGGCAGGTCGGCCTTGTTGTATTTGTAGACCTGAACCAGCGCTGCGCAAAAGAGGGGGATGGAAGCAATCTCGGTCAAATCGCGGGAAGCCAGGATCTTTTGCGGCAGCCGTTGAACCGCCGTCTTGCGTTCCTGCTCGTTATCCCATTCCATGACGTTCAGCAGGTTTTCGATCAACTGGCGGATTCCCCTCGCATCCAATGGCGCAACCTCGGCCACCGCCAGCTGCGCATTCCGTAAAGCGGCCTCTTCGTCCCTGCCGTATCCGCCAGGCCGCGAACTCATCCCAAAATAATTTCCGTTATTGAACCGTTTGATAAACGCATTGACGTGCTGGGCAACCACGTCACGATTCTGCGCCACTTCGTCGAGGCCGTCCAAAAGCACAAGGCATTTTCCCTCGTCCAGGCGGCGGGTGAAAAAGTCCGGCGTCAAATCCATATACTCGCCGTTCTGATAGCGATTCCTGAGATATTCCAGCATGGCGCCTGGCGCAGGGTCGCAAAATTGTCCGCCAGCCTCGCTATTCAAAAACTCTCCAAAGTTTCGCAAACGTATAAAAATCGGAAATAATGGTCTCCCTTTCCAATGCAATTCATCTTCGGCGCGTCCTTCGGCAAATGCAAGGGCGGCGCGGCGCAATAAGGTAGTTTTCCCGCTGCCAGGCTTTCCGATCAATATGAAAGTGTTGTAGCGCGTCATCAAGTCGGTGAGACTAACCGGGCGCGTTTGTTCATCATCAGCGCGTTCGACATTTTCCCCTTTGCGTTGGAAATTTTCCATTTTTCGGCGGGCTTTTTCTTCGGCGCGTTTGTCTTGTAATAACAACGGCACAAATATTTGCTTGAGACGGTAACTGTGTTCGTCACCCGTTCGCTGGCGAATCATCGGGAGCATCAAACCGCCCCATTCCCTGCGCCCCAGTTCGTAGTATTTTTCAAGCGCCAACTCGTCTTTATCCGTGAGGTGGCGGTCGGCAAGCGCAATTTTCAAATAATTGGTGAACTGTTTCGCTTCATAAATCAACTGTTCGGTTCGCCGCGTCAACCCTTCGAGCAGGCCGCGGCTGTCCAGGTCGTTTGCGTATGAAATCAACCTGTCAAAGCCATCGGCCTTCGCAAGATGTTTCCGCAGGATGGAAAGAAAACCGACGAATATTTCACGATCCTGCCTGGCAATATTTAATGCCCCCGTTAGTTTTTCGGGAATCAGCGCAGGATCAGGTTTGACCATTTCAACAGCCGCCGCTGTCAACAGTTCGTAAACTTCAGCCGACTGGTTGGCAATTTCCCAACGTAATAGAAGGTCTTCAGCCTCTGGAAAATTGGCGCATGTTTCAGCCAACGCTGATTCAACAATCTGGCGTAAAGCCGCTTCCGCTGCAGCCGCGTTGTAATCCTGTTGAATCCAGGATTTCAGCAGGTTGCCAGCTGGTTCCAGGGCGGCATCTGTGGCTTTGTCCAAGAGTTTACCGCCCACTTTTGCGAGCGAAGCCGCCAACGCTAATGCGAGTGCAGTGATGATCGGTTCCATAAGTCAATCCTTTTTGGTTCGATTATGATTTCGTTAGTGTAGCATAAAAACTGATTTTCCAGCCCTGCCCCAAGTTGGAGTAAAATGAACAAGGAGCGCATCCAATGAACCGCACAGTGGCCGTTCTTTCCCCAACCGACCTGGAAGCCTTCCGAAAGGCTCTCAAGACTCGCCCCAGATTAACGAAGAGTCAGGATGAGGCGCGCTTCCAAAAGGCGTGGACAGTTGCCAGACGCGCGGTGGCAATTCTTAAACAGGACTTCGGCGTAAAGAAGGTCGTGGCGTTCGGCTCCCTGACTCAACCCGCCTTGTTCCACAAACGTTCGGACGTTGATCTCGCGGTTTGGGGGCTGGCCGAAGGCGATTATTATCGGGCGGTTGGAATCCTTCAGGGTTTGGACTCTTCCATCGCAGTGGATTTGATCGAATACGAAAACGCATCCAAGTCAATGCAGGAAACAATCCAAATGGGGATGGAATTATGAGCGATTACAGAGACCTGTCCAGCCGTATCCGAACAGGGTTACGAGATTTAAATTTGTGTGTGGAACGCGTTACCTACTTGAAGGAGAAAGCCTTACGCAGCGGAGACGACGGCTTTTGGGATGGGGTTGCGCTCAACCTGCATGGATTCTATTCAGGCGTTGAACGGATCTTTGAAGATATTGCGCGCACGATCGAGAACAGCCTGCCATCGGGAGCAGAATGGCATTCAGACTTATTAACCCAGATGGCTGTCGAAATTAAGAGTGTACGGCCTGCTGTGATCTCCCCAGAGGCGCATGCCTGCCTGGATGTTTATCGCGGTTTTCGCCACGTGGTTCGTAATGTTTACACATTCAACCTTGACCCTGCTCGTCTTGTGAAATTGGCGACCGATTTATTGAGGTGTTCCCAGACGGTTCGCAATGAGTTGGGAAATTTTGCAGATTTTTTAGAGACCATTGATTAGTTGATGCAGAACAAATGCCGCTTTGGATCTGAAGATCAAAAAGGTTGACATCCTCCCCCCTCTGCATATAATCAGCCCCAACGCGCAGAGACAAGTAATTGTGCAACGGTTCAGAGAGTCACTGGTCAGTGCGAAGTGACCCGCCAGACAATGAAATCCCCTCTGCCTCATTCTCTCGCAGGGTAGCGCAAGATTAATCTTGCGGTACGTAAGAGAGACGGGTTCGCCCGATAACGCGATCCTAAGGCAGCAGCGCAAAATAAATTTTGCGGTACTGCAAAAGCAGGTGGCACCACGAGACGCCCCCTCGTCCTGCAAACGGACCGGGGGCGTATTCTATTCCCGCACTGGAGGTGCAACATGCTCGATATCAATCTCATCCGCGAAAACCCAGACATCGTCCGCAAGGCTTTGCGCGACAGGCAGGATGACCCGTCGGTGGTGGATTCCATCATCGCATTGGACGGCAAACGCCGCGCCCTGCTCAACGAAGTGGAGGCGCTCAAAGCCGAGCGGAACGCCGTCTCGAAGGAGATCGGCAGGCAGAAGGACGCGGCCGACCGACAGTCCAAGATCGAAGCGATGCGCGTCGTCGGCGACAAGATCACGGCGCTCGATTCGGACGTGGCGGCGGTGGAGGCCGAACTGACGCGTCTCATGTCCACCCTGCCGAACATCCCCGACCCGCGCACGCCCTACGGAAAAGACGACAGCGAGAACATCGTCATCAAGACGATTGGCGAGCCGCGCAAATTCGACTTCACGCCCAAACCGCACTGGGACCTCGGCCCTGCGCTCGGCATCCTTGACTTCGAGCGCGGCACCAAACTGACGGGTTCGCGCTTCTACGTGCTGAGCGGCGCGGGCGCGCGGCTGCAACGCGCGTTGATCGCGTGGATGCTCGACCTGCACACCCGTCAGGGCTACCGCGAACAGTATCTCCCGTTCATGGTGCGGACGGCCACCGTCTACGGCGCGGGACAACTGCCCAAGTTCGCGGATAATCTCTACAAGGATCACGAGGAAGATTTGTACTTCGTCCCGACCGCGGAAATTCCGCTGACGGGTTTGCACATGGACGAGATCCTCGACGAGGCCAGCCTGCCGCGCATGTACACCGCGTATACGCCCTGCTTCCGCCGCGAGAAAATGAGCGCGGGACGCGATGTGCGCGGCATCAAACGCGGACACCAGTTCGACAAGGTGGAAATGTACATATACTGCAAGCCCGAAGAGTCGGAAGCCATGCACCAGAAGATGCTGGCCGACGCCGAGCAGACCTGCGCGGAACTCGGCATCCCGTACCGTGTCAAACAACTCTGCACGGGCGACATCGGCTTCGGCGCGACGCTGACTTACGATCTCGAACTGTGGGCTCCAGGCTGTGACGAGTGGCTGGAAGTCTCATCCGTCTCGAACGTGACCGATTTCCAGGCGCGCCGCGCCAACATCAAGTATCGCCCCGCGGACGGAGGTAAGACGCGCTTCGTCCATACGCTGAACGGCTCGGGGCTGGGTCTGCCGCGCACGCTGATTGCCGTCATGGAAAATTACCAGCAGTCCGATGGCTCCATCGTCGTCCCTGAAGTGTTGCGTCCGTGGATGGGCGGGATTGATATAATCAGGCCGTAACGGATAGGCAGGGAAACGCGTACACAGGTACATAGGTACATAGGTACACACGGACACAGGTACACAGGTACACACGTACACAGGTACACACGGACACAGGTATACAGG
>DYKX01000149.1 GCA_020722375.1 Anaerolinea thermophila | reverse complement strand
CACGTAAACACGTAGACACGTAAACACGTAGGCATGTACATAAACGCGTTAAACCTGTTTACCTGTGTACCTGTGTACCTGTGTACCTGTTTACCTGTGTACCTGTGTACCTGTGTACCTGTGTACTTCCCCGGAGTCACCCATGGACAAACGCTTTGAAGAAATGCTTTTGAAATATGCCCTCGAAAAAGACATCGCCGCGCGCCAATCCATCGAGTCGCAACTGTGGAAGGAATTCGGTGCGGTCAAGGCGGTGTTCGTCATGGACCTTTCGGGATTCTCCCTGCTCACGCAAAAATACGGCATTGTCCATTACCTCTCGATGGTGCGGCGCATGCAACTCATCGCCCAGCCCATCATCGAAAAAGCGGGCGGACAGGTGGTGAAACTCGAGGCCGATAATTGCTTCGCCATGTTCGACGCGCCGCAAGCCGCCGTGCAAACCGCCATTGCGCTCAACCAGGCCTTCGACGAGATCAACGTTTACACTGCGGAACAATTCGACATCCGCGTGGCCATCGGCATAGACTACGGCGACGTGCTCCTCATCGGCGGCCCCGATTACTTCGGCGATACCGTCAACACCGCCAGCAAACTCGGCGAAGACGAAGCCCGCCCCGGCGAAATCCTCATCACCGAACGCGCCCTCCTGCAAATCCCCTCCAGCGCGGGCTTTCAATACGAATCGGTCGAACTCGAAATTTCAGGCATCAACATCCCCGCCGCCTCGATTCGGTATTAACGGTGGAGCAAAATGCCATTTTGCTCAACGTAGATGACTCTCTCCTCCCTCCTCACCCGCTGGCAGACCGACCCCGACACCGCGCCCAACTTCGCCGCCTGGCGGACTCTCCCCCCGCGCCCCGCGGCACTCGTCCCCCTCCCGCCTCTCCCTGACCCTCTGCCGTCCGCGCTTTCGAGACGCGGAATCCACACCCTCTACTCGCACCAGTCCGCCGCGTTTGAATCCACACGCCGCGGCAAAAATGTCGTGCTGGCAACGGGGACCGCCTCTGGCAAGACCCTCGCCTACAACCTGCCCGTGCTGGCCGCGCTCATCGAGAATCCGCAAGCCCGCGCTATCTATCTTTTTCCCACGAAAGCGCTGACGCAAGATCAGTTATCAGTCATCAGTATTCAGTTGTCAGAATTAAGTACACCCGTAGACACGTACACACGTACACAGGTCAATAACGGAATACGCAACACGCAGTACGCAATACAAGCCGCCATCTACGACGGGGATACTCCTCAATCCCACCGCCCCCAAATCCGCAAGACCGCCCGTATCCTGTTGACGAATCCCGACATGCTCCACACGGGCATCCTCCCCCATCACACCAACTGGGACGAGTTCTTCCGCAACCTGCAATTCGTCGTCATAGACGAGTTGCACACCTACCGCGGCGTCTTCGGTTCGCACGTCGCCAACGCGATTCGCAGATTGAAACGCGTCGCGGCATTTCATGGCTCGCATCCGCAATTCATCCTCACCTCGGCGACCATCGGAAACCCGAAACAACTCGCCGAGAACCTGATCGAGGAACCCGTCGCGCTGATTGACAACGACGGCTCCTCGCGCGGCGAGCGTCACTTCCTCATCTACAACCCTCCCATCGTGGACGAATCCATCGGCCTGCGAAAATCCGCCTTCGACGAGTCGCTTCGACTGGCGGGTGATTTGCTGGACAACGCCATCCAGGGCGTCATGTTCGCCCGCACGCGGCGCTCTGTCGAAATCCTCCTCAAACAGTTGACGGAAAGTACACACGTAGACACGTACACAGGTAAACAGGTAAACACGGAACATGCAACACGCAACATTGCAAAGCATCCCCAATTACCAGTTACCAATTACCAATCTCCAATCCGTGGCTACCGTTCTGGCTACCTCCCCTCCCAACGCCGCGAAATCGAAAAAGGTCTCCGTGATGGAAGCGTCCGCCTCGTGGTGGCGACCAATGCCCTCGAACTCGGCATAGACATCGGCGGACTGGGCGCGGCGCTCCTCGTCGGCTACGCGGGAAGCATCTCGTCCACGTGGCAGCAGGCGGGTCGCGCGGGACGCGGGGACGATCCCGCTGTCGCCGTTTTGGTCGCGTCGCCCAATCCGCTCGACCAGTTCCTCGCGCATCATCCCGAATATTTCTTCGGTCAGTCCCCCGAGCAGGCGCTCGTCAATCCCGACCATCTGCTGATTTTGCTGGAGCACCTGCGATGCGCGCTGTTCGAACTGCCGTTCAAAGAGGGCGAGGGCTTTGGCAAACTTCCGCCCGAACTCGTGCGCGAATATTTGGACGTGCTGGTGTCGAACAACGAAGCGCACGCCTCCGCCGAAAAAGTTTTCTGGATGGCCGATGCCTACCCCGCCGCGAATATTTCTTTGCGTTCCGCCTCGCCCACGCGGGTTGTTTTGCATACCGAAGACGAGAATGGCCCTCGCACCATCGGCGAAGTGGACCTCGCCAGCGCGGTCTGGATGGTTCATCCCCGCGCCGTCTATCTGCATGAAGGCCAGCAATATTTTGTGCAAGACCTCGACCTCACGCGCAACACCGCCACATTGATTCCCGTCGGCCTGGATTACTTCACCGAACCCCTGCGCGAAACCACCATCCAAATTCTCTCGATCTCTGACCAATCAACCACCAATCACCAATTACCAATTACCAAATCCTGGGGCGAACTCCAGGTCACCACCCAGGTGACTGGCTTCCGCAAACGCTCCTGGCTGGGCGGCGAGAATCTCGGCGAGGAACCGCTCGACCTGCCCCCCTCCGATTTGCAGACGACTGGCTACTGGCTTTCCCTCTCCGAGGAGACGATCTCGCATCTCCGCGAGACTGGCAATTGGTCCAGCGACCCGAACGACTACGGCCCCGACTGGCCGAAGATCCGCGAACGCGTCCGCACACGGGACGGGTTCCGCTGTCAAATTTGTGGACTGCCAGAGAATGGGAGACAACACGATGTCCACCACAAAATCCCGTTCCGCAATTTCAAGACGCCGAATGGAATTGACCTGGCGCAGGCGCATCGCCTCGATAACCTCATTACCCTCTGTTCCTCCTGTCATCGCAAAGCGGAGCAAAACGTCCGCATGAGGAGCGGATTGGCTGGACTCGGCTACGTGCTCAGTCAACTCGCGCCGCTCTTCCTGATGTGCGACCCTGGCGACCTCGGCCTGCACGTGGACGCGGCGGGATCGGTCTTCGGCGCGCCGTCCATCGCGCTCTACGACCAGGTCCCCGCGGGGATCGGGTTCAGCCAAAAATTATTTGAAATTCACGCTGAATTGCTATCACGGGCATTGCAACTGGTGAGCGAATGTCCCTGCGAAGACGGCTGTCCCTCGTGTGTCGGTCCAGCAGGAGAAAATGGAATTGGGGGAAAAGAAGAGACGCTGGCGATTCTGAAAGAACTTGTCGTTTAGAAACCGCCCGTCACTGATGATGCTGCGACACGTACCAGACCGCCGCGATCCCCAGCAGGTTGATGATCACTGCCGCGGTTGTGACGAATGAAAAACCGAGCGCGTACAACACGGGGGCCAACAGCGCGCCGCCCATGCGTCCGAGCGAATGCGCGGCGAGATTGAACGAGAGGGTGGTGGCACGCGCCGAGGGCATGATTTCGCTCATCAACGGGATGCTGGTCACGAGCGTAAACTCAAAGGTGATGTAAAACAGAAAAAGTCCCGCGAGCGCGCCAATTTCCGTGCGGCCAATGATGGGAAGCAGAATCGCCGCGAGACAGTTGGCCGCCAGTCCCAGTCCCGACGCGCGGACTTTGCCGAGGCGGTCTGCGAACAACGCCACCAGTCCCTCGCCGCCGAGTTCGGAAAGTCCAATCACGGCCGAGGCGCCCGCCAACGCGGCGATCTGCAAATGGAAGGAATCCTCCAGCCAGACGCCGAAGAGCAGGTTGACCACCTCGTTAGCCATGCTGGCACATAAACCGATCAAAAGCCCCGCCAGCACGGGCGCGGACGTGAAGATGGTGCGCACGTTGCCGAAGATTCCATCCGCATGGTGGGCGGGCTTGTGCGAGTCACGTACCGTCCACGCGATGAGAAAACAGGCGAAGGCGATGGTCAGGCTGAGCGCGCCAAACGGAGCCGACCAGCCCAGGTGCGCGATCAAAAATCCCACAGCGGGAATGCCGAAAATGAACGAAAGCGACCACGCAAACTCCGCGAACGCCGTGGCTGTGCCGCGTCGCGCGTACGGAGTGTGGTCTGCCACGTACGCCAGCATGGACGGGTCGAAGAAGGTCTTGCCGACCAATGCCAGAACCATGGCTGTTCCAAACGCCGCGAGGGTGGGCCACAGCGCCACCAGTCCCATCGCCGCCGTCACCAACCCCGCGCCGAGCAACATGCCGAAACGCCGTCCACGCGGCTCGACGAAGGGAAACAGGAAGGGCGTCGCCGCGCCGAGCAGGGAGCGGTTCGCCACCAGCGCAGAGACCGTCGTGAGGTCCACGCCGAGGCCGCGGGCAAAGACCGCCAGGAACGGATAGATCATGCGGTGCGCGGTATTCAGCGCCACACGGACGAGGACGAGGATGGAGAGGCGGAGGGAGGACATGGAGCCAGTGATCAGTTGTCAGTTTTCAGTTGGAGGAACCAGCGCGTCAGGAAATACGCCGCGACCCACGTCAGCAAGTTCAAGCCCACAAAGAAGCCGATGATGGCGTAATTGCCAGAGTTGAAGATCGGCGAAGGCGGCGGATGCATAATATTCGCGGCGGTTGAAAAGATGATGCGCAGGACGATGAAATACGCCAGGTTTGCCAGTGACGTCAGCCACTTCTGGTTGAGAATCCACAGACCGAGTTGCAGAAGAACACCGACCACGGCAAAGGTCAGCGCGAGGCGGAAGCGCGGCTCGGCCAGGAAGAGCCCGTTCCAGTTGGACTGCATCGCCAGCATCGAGAGCGGCAGGTACGTCACCCAGAAGACGATGCCCACTCGTCCGAGCGCGGCGCTCCAGGCGTGGAAAACGTCTCGTCGCGCAACCAGACCGACCAGTCCCGCGAGAGCCGAAAGCGCAAAGGCCACTTCTGCAGTCAGCACCCACGCGCCGTGCAGGTACACAATCCGCACGTTGGAACCCAAGTCCTGCTCTTCAGGTCCAAAAAGAGCCACGAGCCCGATCACAAACAGAGTCACAAAGAATGACAGAGAGGGGGATTTGAGTTTGGACATGGGGCGGATTGTATCGCGGCTTGTCGAAATCAACACAAAACCTTGACAATATTTTTACACAGCGCGAGTATGATTGGCGCAGATTAAAGGAGATCAAAATGAATAAAACCTGGAAATGGATTCTCGGCATCGTGCTCGTATTGGTACTCGTCGGCGCGATGTTTGCAATCGGTTACGCGTGGCGCACCCATGCAGTGGGCGGCTGGATGGTGCCCTATGGATTCACTCCCCCTGCAGGGACTTTGCAAGACAGTCCATTCGATCGCGAATGGAACAGCCCCATGCAACGCAATTGGGATTCGCGGATGCCAGACCGCTGGAACCATCCGATGATGATCACGCACGGTTTCATCCCGTTTGGCGGATTCTTCCTACTCGGCGGACTGGTGAAACTGGCAGTCTTCTTCGGACTGCTCTACGGCGCCTACCGGCTGGGCAGACGAAATGCCCGCATCGCTCTGGACCCTCGGCCTGCGCCGCCCGT
>DYKX01000148.1 GCA_020722375.1 Anaerolinea thermophila | reverse complement strand
GTTACCTTTTCTTGTGGCAACCTCGATGACCGATGACGGTCATTCGAACAAGGATACTGTTCAGGTAGAGCGACAGAACCCTTCCGAAATAGGTAACGATGCCTAATTTGACTGCCGTTCACTCCCCACTGCTCCGAGCGGAGAACCTCGACTTGTTTTTCGGAGGTTTATCTGCCCTTGCGAATGTCAGTTTTGATATTCGCCCCGGCGAAATCCTCGCCTTGATTGGTCCTAACGGCGCGGGCAAGACCAGCGCGCTCAATTGCCTCAACGGGTTCTATCGTCCGCAGCGCGGCAAAATTCTCTTCGACGGGCACGACCTCACCCGCACTCCCACCCACGTGATTCCGCGACTGGGCATCGCGCGCACGTTCCAGAACATCGCGCTCTACACCGGCATGACCACGCTCGATAATTTGATGGCAGCGCGGCATATCCATATGAAACAAAGTATGCTCGCGAGTGCACTCTATTTTGGGCCGGCCCACCGCGAAGAAATGGCGCATCGCCGCGTGATCGAAGAGATCATTGATTTCCTCGAAATGGAGCATGTCCGCAAAGCGATTGTCGGCGCACTGCCATACGGTCTTCGCAAGCGCGTCGAACTGGGACGCGCCCTCGCCCTCGAACCCAAACTCCTTTTGCTTGATGAACCCATGGCAGGGATGAACGTCGAAGAAAAAGAGGATATGGCGCGCTTTATCCTGGATATTCACGAACGACGCGGCATGACGATTCTCCTCGTCGAGCACGATATGGGCTTGGTGATGGACATCGCACACCGCGTCGTTGTGTTGGATTTTGGCGTCAAGATCGCGGAGGGGACGCCCGACGAAATCAAGGTCAATCCAGAAGTGATCCGAGCGTACTTGGGTGAAGTGAAGAGACAGCCAACGGCAGACAGTCCAATTTCCAAGCTCTAATCTCCAACCATGGACACACCTCAAACGCTCCCGCAATATTTGAAACACACCGCGCAGAAATACGGCGCGACGCGCGTCGCGATGCGGAAGAAACAACTGGGCATCTGGCGCGAGTACTCGTGGACGGAATCGTACACGCGCGTCCGGCATCTCGCGCTCGGTTTGATGACGTTGGGGCTGGCGCACGGCGACAAGGTCTGCATCATCGGCGATAACGACCCCGAATATTTCTGGGCGCAACTCGCCATTCAGGCATGCGGCGGAGTCGCCGTCGGCATTTTTACCGATAGCGTCCCCAGTGAAATTCAGTACATCGTCCAACACTCCGATGCCGTTCTCGTCTTTGCCAAAGATCAAGAACAATGTGACAAGCTGCTGGACATCCGCGCGAACGTGCCGGCGATTCGCCGCGTGATTTACTGGGAAGACAAAGGGCTCTGGAATTACCGCGACGAGTGGCTGATGAGTTTTGAAGCGCTCGCCGCGGCGGGACGCGCACTCGACCAGCGCGAACCGAATCGTTTTGAAGAACGCCTCGCGCAAGGCAGCGGGGACGACTTGGCGATTTTTTGCTACACCTCCGGGACAACCGGCCTCCCCAAGGGCGCGATGATCGCGCACAAGAATTTGATCGGCGGCGCGGAAATTTCCTCCAGCGTGGACCGCCGCTTGGATACCGATGAGTATCTGTCCTTTCTCCCACCGGCATGGATCACCGAAAATGTTCTGGGATTGGCGATTCACGTGATGACCGGGATGATCATCAATTTTCCGGAAGAACCGGAAACGGTGCAAGAGAATCTGCGTGAGATTTCGCCGCACGCGCTTTTGTTCAGTGCGCGTTTGTGGGAATCGCTCGTCTCGATGGTGCAGGCGCGCATCGCGGATACGTCCTGGGTGAATCGCGTGCTGTACAAAACATTTATGCCCCTCGGCTATCGCGTCGCCGATTTTCGTTTTGAACAGGGCCGCGTGCCAATCGTCTGGCGGTTTCTGGGTTGGCTCGGCGAGCTCGCGGTTTTTGCCGCGCTGCGCGATAAATTGGGCCTGAGCCGCGTGAAATCGGCGTACAGTTCAGGCGCGGCGCTCAGTCCCGATGTCATCCGCTTTTTCCGCGCCATCGGCGTCAACATCCGCAACCTGTTCGGCTCGACCGAAGCGATCATTCATACGCTGCACATCGGCGACGATGTCAAGTTCGAAACAGTCGGCGTGCCGCCGCCCGGCGTGCAACTGCGCATCACCTCCGAAGGCGAAATTGTCGTCAAGAGCAAGTCGGTGTTCCAGGGCTATTACAAGAATCCGGAAGCGACCGCCAAAGCCTTGGAAGATGGCTGGTTTCACACCGGCGACGCCGGGTATTTGCGCGAGGACGGTCATCTGATTTACCTCGACCGCCTCAAGGACTTGCTCGAATTGGCTACGGGTGACAAATTCTCACCGCAGTACATCGAAGGGCGATTGAAATTCAGTCAATACATCAAAGATGTGATGGTGGTGGGGGGGCGTGAGCGCGCCTTTGTCACAGCGGTGATCAACATTGATTTTGCGAATGTGGGACGCTGGGCGGAAAAGCGGCGCCTCGCCTACACGACGTTCGTTGATCTTTCGCAAAAGCCGGAAGTGTACGACCTCATCAAGCAAGACGTGTTACGTGTGAACGAAACGTTACCGCCGCCCGCGCGCGTGAAAAGTTTTGTGCTGCTCCACAAGGAATTCGACCCAGACGAAGGCGATCTGACGCGCACGCGCAAACTGCGCCGCAATATAATGGAAGATCGCTATCGCGAGTTGATCGAAGCGATGTACGGCCGCAAGGACGAGGTGCGGGTGAGCGCGCAAGTGAAATACCGCGACGGGCGCACGGGTACGGTTGAGACAACGGTGCGGGTGTGTAAGTTGTAGTTCAATAGTTCGATCCTATCGGAGTAACCACTTGTGTCTAATCTGCGTGTCAACCACATCAACCTGTATTACGAAGTGAACGGCAGTGGTCAGCCGTTGCTGTTCATTCACGGCTTGGGATCAAGCACGCGCGATTGGGAATTGCAGGTGGCTGAATTTTCCAAGTCGTTCAAGGTCATCACGTTTGACCTGCGCGGTCACGGACAATCGGACAAGCCGCCGGGACCGTACAGCATGGCGATGTTCGCTTCGGACACGGTCGGGTTATTAAAAGCGCTCGGCGTCGAATCGGCAAACGTCGTGGGTTTGTCGCTCGGCGGCGGCGTGGCGTTTCAACTCGCGATTGATGCGCCGGCATTGGTCAAGAAACTCGTCATCGTGAACAGCGCACCCGCGTTGATCGTCCGCACATTCAAAGATCGCTTGAACGTCTGGCAGCGGTTTGCGATTGTAAAATGGCTCGGTATGCGCAAGATGGGCGAGGTGTTGAGCCAGCGGCTCTTTCCTAAACCAGAGCACGCGGCTTGGCGCGCGACCTTTGTCGAACGATGGGCAGAAAACGACTCGCGCGCGTATCAAGACGCTATGCGCGCGATGATTGGGTGGAGCGTGATGGACAAACTCGGTTCGATTCAATGTCCTACGCTGATTCTGACGGCAGACCAAGATTACATCCCTGTCGCCGTGAAAGAAGAATACACCAAACTCATTCCGGGTGCGCGATGGGTTGTCATTCCAGACACGCATCACGCTTTGCCGGTCGAAGAACCGCAGAAATTCAACGCGGCGGTGATGGAATTTCTCCAGGAGAATTGATGAACTGGGATCTCTTCCCACAATTTCTAGTAACGGGGCTACTCACCGGCGGCATCTACTCGCTCATCGCCCTCGGCTTGGTGATCATCTACAAATCCTCGCGCGTCTTTAACTTTGCGCAAGGACATTTGTTGATGGTCGGCGCGTTCGTTACGTGGTGGTTCACCGACACACTCGGCTGGAACGTGTGGCTTGCGTTCGGCGCTGCCATCGTCTTGGCTGCGTTTCTCGGGTTACTCATCGAACGCGTCGCGTTGCGTGCGCTCATCGGTCAACCGATTCTGGCAACCGTTATGATGACACTGGCACTGGCGCAGTTATTACAAGGTGGCACGATTGTCCTCTTTGGCGCAACGCAACGTTCGCTCCCAGAACTTTTTCCACTCCGCGCGATCATTCTCGGCGATGTTCGCTTGAAACAAAATCTCGTTTTTGCTTTTGCGATTTCAGTGCTCGGCTTTTTGCTCTTTGTACTTTTCTTCCGTTACACGCGTTGGGGCTTGGCGATGCGCGCGGCAGCCGAGGACCATCAACTGGCGCAGAGCGTTGGCTTGCGCGTGCCGCGCATCTTTGGGCTTGCCTGGGCGATCGCGAGTGTCGTGGCGACCATCGGTGGTGTTCTGCTTGCCAGCATCAGCGGCGTTGAATTAAATCTTTCGATCATCGCGCTCAAAGCGTTTCCGGCAGTCCTCTTCGGCGGACTGGAATCCATTCCCGGCGCCATCGTCGGCGGCTTGACCGTCGGCATCATCGAAAGTTTGGTGGGCGGGTTGCCGGCAGACGCTACGCTTCGCTCACTTCATCTCGCGGACATCGCGCCGTACGTGTTTATGCTCATCGTCTTGTGGTTCCGTCCCGATGGATTGTTTGGGTTGAAACGGATCGAACGAATCTAAAACAGGGATTAGGGATAGGGGTCAGAGTACAGTAAGAACTGACCTTTGCCTATGCCCACTGAGGTCTTATGGCCATTCGACTCGCTGGTGATTTCGATACTTCGTACGCGCACGATATGGCGATCATTCGCAATCGGGGCCAATGGGGGATGACGCTTGCCTTCGTCGTCATGCTGTTCGCGCTGCCCTTTTTCCTCGACGCGCACATCATTGGTATTTTGAATTTGATCGGCATCAGTATCATAGCCGTGCACGGCTTGAACATCTTGCTCGGCTACACTGGGCAAATTTCGTTGGGGCAAGCCGCATTTATGGCGGTGGGCGCCTACACCGCCGCCGTGCTGGTCAAAGCCGGGATTTCGTTCTGGCTCGCGCTGCCGATTTCCGGTCTCGTCGCTGGACTCGTCGGGCTATTGTTCGGTTTGCCGTCGCTGCGTATCAAAGGATTTTATCTGGCGATGGCGACACTCGCCGCGCAAATGATCATCCCGTGGTTTTTCCGCAATGTCCGCACCGACATTTTCGGCGGAATGCCCGGGCTGATTATGCAACCCCCGCGCCTCGGCGAGATCGTGTTCAACTCGCAACCGACGATCTACTTTCCAATTATGCTCACTGTCGTCGTCTGTACGATCGCCGCGAAGAATATCGCCCGCACGCGGTTGGGGCGCGCGCTCATCGCTATCCGCGACAACGACCTTGCCGCCGAACTGCTCGGCATCGAACAGTTCATGTACAAACTGCGCGCCTTTTTTTTATCGGCGTTGTATGCCGGGCTGGCGGGCGCCCTCTGGGCGATGTACGCCCGCTCGATCAACCCCGAACAATTTTCCCTCTTGACCTCGGTGTGGTATCTGGGAATGGTTATCGTGGGGGGAATGGGCAGTGCGCTGGGACCGATTCTTGGGACCGTCTTCTTGCGCGGCTTGGAAGAAATCACAACGCAGCTGGCGCCCGTGTTGAGCAGGCTCTTTCCGCAATTAGAAGCCGGCTTGCTCGCTGCCCTGGGACCCATTATGTTTGGCCTAGCCCTGATGTTGTTCCTCGTGTTCGAACCGCGCGGATTGGCACATCGTTGGGAAATTCTCAAAGCCGCGTGGCGCCTGCGACCGTTTGCACACTAGCGACGGAAGACGAATAGCCGACGATGAACGGTTGTCTTTCGTTTCTTCCATTTGCCTAAACGAGGAGGGGTAGCACCACAGTAAATCGTGGACATGGGGGTTCAGGGGGCTTTGCCCC
>DYKX01000011.1 GCA_020722375.1 Anaerolinea thermophila | reverse complement strand
CGATGTCTTGATGGTTAGTTTGTTAGTTCGTCCACGATGTTTTGATGGACGACAAGTACGCAATACCTAACTCCTATCTCTCAACTCGCGTTTTTCTCTCCTGGCTTCCCTCCCTCCTCGGTCCTCTCACCTTCCTCATCTGGCGGCTCTTCTTCTTCACCAGCGAGCGCAACGCCACGGATGTGGGACTCCAATTCGGCGCGCTGTTCGCCTCTCCACTTCAGACAGGATTTTGGTGGTTGGCGCGTTTCATCCAGGATACGATCAACGTGGTCTTTCTCGCCTGGGGCGTGCCGCTCTATAATTTGGCTTTCAATTTGCGCCTGTCCGAAACGTGGATTGGATTCACGCTGGCCTTCGCGGTCGCCGCGGGTGTGGTTTTTGTTTTGGTACGTGTGCAGGAATCCGAAAGTTCTACTTTCGGAGCCGATCTGCCCTCTCCTGAAGTAGAACTTCAGGAATCCAAAGTCGATTGGCGCGTCGAAATGCTCTGTGTCGGACTGATCAGCGCGGCCGCGGGACTGATCCCCGTCATCCTCGTCAACCGTCACGTGGAATTTTTCTCGCTGTCGCGTTACACGCTGGCGAGTTCCGTCGGCGCGGCGATGGCAGTGGTGGCGATGCTCGGCTACCTTTCGTCGGCGCGTCTGCGCTGGGGACTGGTCGGCCTGTTGACGGGACTCGCCGTCCTCACGCATTACGCCAACGCGGTCAACATTGCCAAAGAAGCGGATGCCGTCAAGAATTTCTGGTGGCAGGTGGCATGGCGCGTTCCGCAGATGCGCGAGGGGACAACGCTCGCGGCCTATTTCCCCGCCTCGATTCAGGAAGACTACTTTTTGTGGGGCGCGGCCAACCTCATCTATTACCCCGAACCGCAGACTACCCAGCCTATTGAAGCGCCGATTGGCGGCGTGTTGCTCACTCCCGAAAACGTGACGCGCATCCTGACGGGCAAAGGCGTGGACGAACCCGACCGCCGCAATACGCACGTGACGATGGATTACGATAACATGCTCATCCTCGCGCAGGCCTCGCCTGGCAGTTGCGTCCGCGTGCTGGACGGTTCCCAGCCCGAACTGTCCGCGGGCGACGACCCGCGCATCATGCTGGTCGCGTCGCTGTCCCGAATTGAAAACGTCATCGTGGAGGGCCCCTCTCCCGTCCCGCTCGAAGCGGCGTTCGGCCCCGAACCCGAACACGGTTGGTGCTGGTACTATCAGCAGGCGTCCCTGGCGCGTCAGATGGGAGATTGGAAACGCGTCGCCACGTTGGGCGATGAGGGGCTGAGTCTCGGTTTTTATCCTGCGGACAGTGTGGAGTGGATGCCGTTCATGCAGGCGTACGCGGTCCTCGGCCGCGAAAAAGATTTGAAGAAACTCGCGTCCATCCTGCGCGCGGACGCGTTCCTTGGCGATCAAGCCTGCTCGATTGTGACGGACATGGCGAAGGATGGGATGTTGTCGCCCGAAATGGAATCCTTCGCGCTGGAATGGTATTGCCGATGAAATCGGTAGAGGACGAACCTGCGTGTTCACCTTCCACAGCAAAGTGTTATAAAATTGTGCCCATGTCTTCTGCCAAACAACCTCCATTCAATCCATCTGCGCTCATCATTGCGACCATCCTCAACGCGTTTTTCTACGCCTTGATGGAGTGGATCTTCTTCGTTACCAAACCGTCCGCGCTTTCGCTCCTCAGCCTGTTCGAGAAAGTGCGCATCTTTTTCGTGACAGGCGGGACGATGGCTCTGGCGGCCCTGATCGTTCTTTTCCTGCTTCTCCTGCCCTCCCTGTTCACCAGAGATAAAACCCAGCGGCGACTCGCCTACCTTGCCTGCCTTGTGCCCGCCTTCATCGCCGCGGTAACCGCGCTTATCCTCTTCGACAACTTCACCTATACCGTTTTCAAGTTTGGCATTGCCACCTCCGCCGGCAATTGGCGAATCCCATATTTGATCGGCTTCCTGCTTTTTCTGGCCTGGATGACGCACAGGACTCACGTCCGCGCCTACAAACGGAAGAAGCCCGCCTCTGTCCCGACGTTTGGCCTGCTCGCTGTTTCGATTATCGCCATTCTGTCTGTAACGCTTTCTTCCAGCAACAAAGTGTCCGTTGCTGGTGAGAGCACAGCGGCTACACAAAAATATCCCAACATCCTCATCATTGGCGGGGACGGACTCAGCGCGTCCTACCTTTCCGTGTATGGATACACCAGGGAGACCACCCCCTTCCTCGAGAAATTGGCGACCGAGTCGCTGATGGCGGAAAATGCGTTTGTCAATTCATCGAGCACCACTGGCTCCACCACATCCATGCTTACTGGGAAACATCCCGTGGATGTACAGGTCTTTCGCTATCCCGATACCCTCACGGGGGATGACTCTTTTGAGCATTTGCCCGCCATTCTCAAAGCGCACGGATACCAGACGGTGGAGATCGGTGTCCACGATTACGTCGACGCTGGTGAGCAAAACCTGCTGGATGGATTCGAGATCGTCAATGGCCGTTCCTTCGATGAACCCACAGCCAAAATTATCCGTAGCGTTTTGGGCAACTCGCCTTCCTCCCAATTCATCACGACCGTTTTAGCCCGTGCCGAAGAACGCCTGCTCCACATATTCTTTATCCGCGATATGCATAACGCCATCAAGGAAGTGGATGATCCGAACGCGCGCATGACCGACGAACAGCGCGTCCAGCAGATCAAAGACCTGCTCGACCAGACCGACCGCCCGCTCTTCATCTTTGCCCATTTCATGGACACGCACGGACCGCACTTTTCGTTCAGCCACCATGTCTTTTCCACAGGCGAGACGGAGAAAGACTGGGACAGGGAACAATACCTGGATGCCATTCTCAGTTTTGACGGAAGCGTGGAGCAAATCTACGGGTACCTCGAAGAGACGGGCCAACTCGAAAACACCATCCTGGTGGTGTACACGGATCATGGCTTCATGTACACTGTCAATAAGCGCATCCCCATCATCATCCGTTTTCCGGGGCAGGCCCACGCGGGTATGCGAAAGAACAACTTGCAGGTTATTGATATCCCAGTCACCCTGCTGGATTATCTCGGCATCGAAAAACCCGCCTGGATGAGTGGAGCGAGCTTCCTCAATTCCGAATTGTCCCCAACGCGCGAAATCGTCAGCGTCATTGCGGGCTCCCCGAAGAAGGTCAAACCGCCATTTTTCCAAATAAAATCCGTGGTGTTCATCGTCTGCCAGAAATACTACGAACTGAATGTGCAGGAAAACAAACTCACCGTCAACGATTTGATCGGCCATACCGCGCCCTGCGAACCAGAATCCCTGCCGCCGCAGGAGGAGATCCGCGCCGAGATATTGGATTATCTTGAACAATATGGCTACGATGTCAGTTCCCTGCGCTGACGGGGCAACTGATCAGGAAGGATAGCGATCCGTTGGAAATCTTGAGTGGGATGCAACCCAAAATAAAGGCCGCGCCGCGCCAATTCACCGCGCCCATCTATCCCTTCCTGCTGGCGGCGTATCCCATCCTCGCGATGCTGGCCTTCAACGTGGGCGAGCTGCGTCCCGCCTCGGCCGCGCGCTCCCTGCTCGTTTCGCTGGTCGTGACCGCGGTCGTGTTTTGGCTGCTGCGAATCCTCCTGCGCGATGTGCACCGCGCCGCTTTTGTGACGGCGGCCTGGCTGTTTCTTTTCTATTCCTACGGACATTTTCGGATTCTCCTGCCCGACCAGGCGTGGACGCGTCCCGGAGTCCTGCTGCCTCTTTGGCTGGGTCTCTCGCTTCTTTCCCTGGCGTGGGCTTGGCGCGCCCGCCCCAACTTGCACGGCCTTTCGACGCCCCTCAACCTGACGGCCCTGCTCCTGGTCGGCATGACCGCCTGGCAGTTCGGCTCCTACGACCTGAAACTCTCGCGCCTGCTTGCAACTCCCGCCCCTCCCGAATCATTGCCCGCCCTGCACGTGGACACCTCCGCGCCGCTGCCCGACGTGTATTACATCATCCTCGACTCGTATACGCGCGCCGACACGCTGCAGAACGTCTACGGGTTCGACAACTCGGGATTCATTTCTGCGCTCGAAAGCATGGGCTTTTATGTGGCGCGTTGCAGCCAAAGCAACTATGACCGTACCGAGCTGTCCTTTTCCTCAACCCTGAATTTCGACTACCTGCAAACCCTCGACCCTTCGCTCACGCCCGAACGCCGCGACAAAACCGCGCTGTGGGGGCTGATTCGCAACAGCCGCCTGCGCGCCTTATTGGAGGGACTCGGCTATCAAACCGTCGCGTTTTCCACAGGTTATCCGTGGTCCGAGATTTCCGACGCCGACACTTTCCTTCGACCCGAATTGCAGTGGAACGACCTGACCGAGTTCGAAGTGCTGCTCTTGCGTACCACGCTCGTCCATGCTGCGCCCGAGGTGGGCTGGTTCAACTTCAACGAGGAGGAATACACCCGTCAGTGGGAACGTAGCTTGTTTGCGCTGTCCGCCCTCCCGTCCCTGCCCGAGGCGGAGGGGCCGCGCTTCGTCTTCGTCCATTTGCTGGAGCCGCATCCGCCGTTCGTGTTCGACGCGGACGGGAATTTCATCGACGCGGCGCGGTTCATCAACGCGCAGGGCAAGTACACGCCCGAGTCCTACGCGCGCGGCTACGTCGGCGAGGTGCAATTCATCAACCGCGAAATCCAGCGCACGGTCCAGGCCTTGATCGAAAATTCGGAAGTCCCGCCGGTCGTCATCATCCAAGGCGACCACGGCCCATGGTACCAGCCGCCCGAAACCGTCCTCACCATCCTGAACGCGTATTATCTCCCCGGCCACACGGACGCGCTCTATCCGTCCATATCGCCCGTCAATTCGTTTCGTGTGGTGCTGAATGAGTACTTTGGCGCGGACCTGCCACTGCTCGAAGATGTGAACTACAATTCCCCCGACCGCGAGCCGTATAATTACGAAGTTGTGCCGAATACTTGTAAGTGAATGCCCTCACCCCCGGCTCCTCTCCCGCAGGGAGAGGGGAGTAACTCCCTTCCCCTTCGGGGGGAAGGGTTGGGGATGAGGGAGGAGAATCACATGCCCACTGTTTTGATGACCGCCCCCTACATGATTCCTTTTTTAGACCGCTTCAAAGCGACATTCGACAAATACGGGATTGACTTAATCGTCCCCGACGTGCAGGAGCGCATGGAAGAGGCCGACCTGCTGAGATACGCCGGTCAATTCGACGGCGCGATCTGCGGCGATGACCGTTACACGGCGCGCGTGCTCGAAGCCTGCGCGCCGCGACTCAAAGTCATCTCGAAGTGGGGGACGGGCATCGACTCCATCGACAGCGCGGCCGCGTCCCGCCTGAACGTGAAGGTGGGGCGCACGCCCAACGCGTTCACCACCCCCGTCGCGGATACCGTTCTCGGCTACCTGCTGGCCTTCGTCCGCCGCCAGCCGTGGATGGACGCGGCCATGAAGCGCGGCGAGTGGGAGAAAATTCCTGGCAAGACTCTCAGCGAATGTACCCTTGGCGTGGTCGGCGTCGGCAATATCGGCAAGGCTGTGACGCGCCGCGCCCGCGCCTTTGGCATGAAAGTCCTCGGCACGGACATTATCGAGATAGATCATGTCTTCATCACTGAGACGGGAATCCAAATGACCTCTCTCGCCGCCCTGCTGGATGAGTCCGATTTCGTCTCGCTCAATTGCGACTTGAATCCCACCAGTCACCACCTGATGAACGCCAGCACCTTCGCGCTAATGAAGCCGAATGCCATTCTCATCAACACCGCCCGCGGTCCCATCGTGGACGAACCCGCGCTGGTCGCCGCACTGCAATCGGGTCAGATCGCAGGCGCGGCGCTGGACGTGTTCGAGTTCGAGCCTCTGCCGCACGACAGTCCCTTGCTGAAAATGGACAACGTCCTGCTCGCGCCGCACAACGCCAACTCCAGTCCCGCCGCATGGGAGAGGGTGCATTGGAATACGATTCGGAATTTACTGGACGGACTTGGGATTGTGGAATAATTTTTTGGACACGGATCCTTCGGCGGATGACACGGATTCGATTCTTTTTTTGGACACGGATTTCACGGAAAACACGGATTCCATTCTTTTTTGGTTGATGGAGGAGCAAAATGAATTTGAGAGGAAAGTTTGATGGAAAGCATTCGGATATAACCGATAAAATTATCGCAGCGTTCTATCAGGTTTATAACGAATTGGGTTATGGCTTCTCGGAAAAGATTTATGAAGCCGCGCTGGAAATTTTGCTCAAGGAGATGGGCTTTTTCGTTGAGAGGCAAAAGGATATCTTTGTCTACTATCACGGCCAGGTGGTTGGGGTTTATACTGCCGACCTGATTGTCAATGGTCTTGTTTTGCTCGAACTCAAATCGGTTTCTGAAATCATTGACGCGCACATGTCGCAACTTCTCCATTACCTCAAGGCAACTGAAATTGAGGTCGGTTACGTGCTCAATTTTGGCCCCGAACCCAAATTCCGTCGCGGCGTTTACGACAACGCCCGTAAAGGCTCCCTGTCCTGGACAAAGCCTCCTCAAAAAGAATCCATCAAAAAATCCTAATCCGTGAAATCCGTGTGATCCGTGTCCAAAAAGGTTTTTAAACTCATGACAAAAACAATCCTCATCACAGGTGTCGCGGGCGGGATCGGCCGCGCGACCATGACTCTCTTTTCCGAAAAAGGCTGGCGCGTTATCGGCGTGGACCGCGCCCCCTTCGGCGAAGGTTTCCCATCCAACGGCCTCTTCATCCAATCCGACATCTCCCACGCGGACGAAATCGCGGCCATCTTCGAGAAGGCGCACCAGTTCACCGATTCGCTCGACGCGCTGGTCAACAATGCCGCCATGCAGATCGCCAAGCCGCTGGTCGAAACGACCGTCGAAGAATGGGACGCGGTCATGGCCGCCAACCTGCGCTCGGTGTTTCTCGGCATTAAACTGGCACACCCGTTGCTCAAAGCAGGAAGGGGAGGGGCGATCGTCAACGTCTCATCCGTCCACGCCATTCAGACCTCCGCCAACATCGCCGCCTACGCCGCCTCCAAAGGCGGATTGCTCGCCCTGACGCGCGCTATGGCCATCGAATTCGCCGCGGACAATATCCGCGTCAACGCCATCCTCCCCGGCGCGGTGGACACTCCCATGCTGCGCGCGGGACTCAGCCGCGGCCACGTCGGTCACGGTGACATGCAGGAGCGGCTCGACAACCTGGCGCGCAAGACCGTCAGCGGCAAGGTGGGTCGCCCCGAAGAGATCGCCCACGCCATCTACTTCCTCGCCGACAACGAGCAATCCTCGTTTATGACAGGTCAGGCGCTGGTGGTGGATGGTGGCGCGACGGCGAGGCTGAGTACGGAATAAATCCGTGTTGCGTGGTGCGTAACGATGGGATTTGACGTATTGCCAATTTGACAATACAATCGGCGCATGAAATTCGAATGGGACGAGCAGAAACGGCCGACCAATATCAAGAAACATGGGATTGACTTCGTTGATGTACCTGCCATGTTCGAGAATGACATCGTTACCGTGATTGACGACCGCTTCGATTACGGTGAGACGCGTTATCAAACGCTTGGATTACTCACGAGCCGCGTCATCATGGTTGTCCACACTGAATCAGAAACCGTTATCCGTCTCATATCTGCCCGAAAGGCGAACAAGCATGAAGAAAAATTCTACTTCTCCCAAATCGCAGACTGACTTTGCCCGCCTTGACCGAATGAAGGACGAGGATATTGACTACTCCGACGCGCCCGAAATCACGCCCGAAATGTTTGCCAAAGCCATCGTGCGCCGCGGACTTAAACCGCGCGTCAAAAAACAAATCACCCTGCGCGTGGACGACGATGTGCTGGCGTGGTTCAAAAAACAGGGAAGCGGCTACCAGACGAAAATTAATTTACTGTTACGCGCCTACATGAATGAGCATGTGAGATAGACGATAATCAAAGCGACAAACTATGACAACCTATCCTTCCACCTATTCCAAGAGAATCAACAAAGAAATCCGCGAGACGCCAGAAGAGTACCTGCCTGCTCTGCTGGCGATGATTCGCTTGTTCCGTGAAAGCGTGACCCTGAAACCAGCGGACGAAAGTTTTCTGCAAGGCTGGAAAGAGGCATTGAATAACGAAGTCCTTCCCATCGAACATCTCTGGGATGGGATCAATGCCCGATAATTCCAAATCTCCAGTGAACATTTTCTTTACGCCAGAGTTCAAACGAAACCTGCGGGCTCTGGCGAAAAAATATCCCCACATTCGTTCCGATGTCCAGCCATTGATTGACCAACTCCAGCATGGGGAATGGGTTGGGGACCAGGTTCAGGGAACTGGTTACACCATTTTCAAAGTCCGTATTCGTAACAGTGACACATCTCGCGGCAAAAGCGGCGGATACCGCGCCATCTACTACCTGAAAACCAAAACGTCTGTTATTCTCGTAACAATTTACTCAAAGACCGAACAAGCCGATATTTCTGCCGCGAAGATTCAGAAGATACTTTCTGAGTTTTCAGAATAGATTCGCTGAGTCCGCTTCAGCGGATTTCCACGCGCTGATGCGGGAGATTCATCTTCCCGCGAATCCATTGGCGCAACGGTGCGATTGAGTACGGAATAACGATAATTCGATACTCGAGAGTCGAAAACCGACATCCGAATATCGAGTATCGAATACCGAGTATCTATGAAACAAACCCTCACCACTCTCCTCCCCTCCTCCCTCCTCCAAACCGTCAAAAACACCTACGACGCGCTTCGCCGCGCTCCTCAACTCCCCGCCGCATACCTGCATCCGTGGCGGCGCGAGAGCATCCGTCGCCTCGCCGCGCTCAAGGACGCGCACAAAGGTCAGCGCGCCTTCATCATCGGTAACGGACCCTCCCTCAAGCAGACCGACCTCACCAAACTCAAGAACGAATTCACCTTCGGGATGAATCGCATCTACCTGATGTTTCCCGAACTCGGCTTCACCACATCCTGCCTCGTCTCCATCAACGACCTCGTCATCGAACAGTGCGCCTCCGAAATGGCCGCCCTCGAAATTCCAAAATACATTGCGTGGCGCGCGCATCGCCACTTTGCTAGTCATCAGTCATCAGTGATCAGTGATCAGTTATCAGTCATCAGTGATCAGTTATCAGTCATCAGTGATCAGTCGCCAGTGCTCAGTGATCAGTTACCAGTTACCAATTACCAATTACCAACCTTCCTCTACACCTCTTACACGGGACCCAAATTTTCCACCGACGTCCGCGGCCGCGTCTGGGAAGGCGCCACCGTCACCAACGTCGCGCTCCAACTCGCCTTCCACATGGGATTTCAGCAGGTCATCCTCATCGGCGTGGACCACAACTTCGCCCGCTCCGCGAAAGGCGACGCCAACAAAACCGTCGTCTCCGACGGCGACGATCCCAACCACTTCTCCGCCGCTTACTTCGGCAAAGGCTTCCGCTGGCAACTCCCCGACCTCGACACCTCCGAGATCGGCTATCGCCTCGCCCGCCAGACCTACGAATCCGCAGGACGCGAAGTTTTGGACGCGACGGTCGGCGGGAAGTTAACAATATTCAAGAAGGTAGACTACAATTCTCTCTTCGGATAACGTAGACAAGTAAACAAGTACACACGTAGACACGTCCGTAACCTGTAACTTGTAACCTGTAACTCGTAACTGACCTTCGACTTTCAACCTTCGATCCACATGCCCTCGCCTCTCCCCCGACCCCTCGCGGGCCGCGCCCTCCTCATCCTTCTCCTCGCCCTCGGCGGACTCCTCCGACTCCTCGACCTGACGGATCCCCCGCTGGACTTCCAGCCCTCGCGCCAACTCCGCAACTCCCTCGTCGCCCGCGACATCTACTACCGCCTCCTCCCCGACACGGACGCGCAGACCCTCGCCCTCACTGAGTCCTTCCGCCGCGCGGTGGGACAGTACGAGCCGCCCATCATCGAATCGATCGTCGCGGTCGCCTGGCGCTTCACTGGCGGAGAGAACTACGCCACCCCGCGCATTTGGGGGACTCTCTTTTGGCTCCTCGCGGGACTCGCCCTCTACGATCTGCTCCGTCGCGCCATCTCTCCCTGGTCTGCCCTCGCCGCGCTGACGTTCTACCTCGTCCTGCCGTTTTCCGTTCAGGCCAGCCGCTCCTTCCAACCCGACCCGCTGATGACCTCCGCCTTTGTCATCGGCATCTACTTTCTCTATCGTTGGTCGGAATCCCTAACTCCTAACTCCTATCCCGTATCCCCTAACTCGCAATCCTGGCGCTTCGCCCTCCTTGCAGGCCTCTTCCTCGGCCTCGCGACCCTCGTCAAAATCGTCATCGCCTTCTTTGTCGGCGCGGCGGCCATTGCGTTGGCGCTGTTCACCCTCCGCAGGGACTTCTGGAAATCGAAACAAGTCTGGGTGATGGGTCTCCTCATGATCCTTCCTGCCTTTGCGTTTTACGTTTTACTCAATTCAGGCCGCTCCACCGAATACTTTTTCAGTTGGTCGGTGGCGCTCTTCAAACTCATCACCAGCATCCACTTCTACGCGGACTGGCTGGGATTCATCGGCAGTCTCTTCGGGTTGACGGTCATCTTCGCGTCCATCGCGGGCGTGTTCCTCGCTCCGCCGCGTCTGCGCTGGCTGCTCATCGGCTTGTGGATCGGCTACGCGGCCTACGGGCTGACGCTGCCCTTCCAGATGTACACGCACAGTTACTACCACATTCAACTCATCCCCATCCTTGCGCTGGGACTCGCGTCCGTGTTGAATCCGATTCTCGAGGCCGCGGCCCGCGCAGGTCTCGCGCGACGCGCCGCCTTCGTTGCAGTGATCGTCGCGTTGGTTGGATATCAGTCGTGGGTGGCGCGGTCCGTCCTCGTCGCCGAAGATTTTCGTCACGAACCCGCGTTCTGGGAGTCGGTCGGTCAATCCATCCCCGCCGACGCGGACACCATCGCGCTGACGCAGGACTACGGCTATCGGCTGATGCTGTGGGGCTGGCGCAAGGTGACCTTGTGGCCGCTCAGCACGGACCTGGCCGCGGCTCGCAACGCGGGCCGTGATGTGTCCGCGCGTTTCGATGAGTTGACTGCCGACAAGGAATATTTTCTGGTGACGGCCTTCAACCAACTCGACAAGCAGCCCGACCTGAAAAAGATTCTGGCTGATGATTCCATCGCGGCGCAAGGTGAGGGATTTGTGTTGTATGATTTGCGTTAGCCCGAAGGGCTTCGTATCTGAGCACGGCGATCTTATCCCCGTGCGGATATGGTCGCCGCGCGAACGCGTATCGAAACGGACTCCACCTCCCCGACGCGCGTTCCCCTCGCCTCGGGTACCGCACGGGGATGAATTACCCGTGCTGACATACAAAGGTCTTCGACCGATCCTCACCCAAACTGATAACTGATTACTGATTACTGATCACTGATTACTAAATGACCCTCGTCTCCATCGTCACCCCCTCCTTCAACCAAGCCTCCTATCTGGAACAGACCATTCAATCTGTCCTGAATCAGGATTACGCGGACATCGAAACCCTCGTCATGGACGGCGGCTCGACAGACGGTTCGGTTGATATCATCAAAAAATACGCGTCTCGCCTTGCCTACTGGGTTTCGGAAAAAGACGCGGGCCAGGCCGATGCCATCAACAAGGGCATGGCGCGCGCCAAAGGGGACATTGTCGCCTGGCTCAACTCGGACGATTACTATCTGCCTGGCACGGTCGCGGCTGCCGTAGAAGCCCTCGAGAAAAATCCCGAAGCGGCCCTCGTCTACGCGGACATGCTCGCCGTGAACGAAAACGGTCAGACTTTCAACACTCTCCGTTACCGACAACTTACGCTCGAAGATTTGCTCTCGTTTCAGATCATCGGACAGCCCGCCGTGTTCATGCGGCGGGACGCGTATGAGAGGGCAGGTGGATTGGATACATCCTTCCACTTCCTGCTCGACCACCATCTCTGGATTCGTATAGCCTGCCTGGGGAGGATTCTCCACGTCCCGCAGATTTGGGCGGCGGCGCGCTATCATCCTGCGGCTAAAAACCGCGCCAAAGCCAGTGAGTTTGGCCGTGAAGCCTTCCGCATCCTCGACTGGGCAAAAATCTACGAGCCTACCTCCTATCTTCTATCTTCTATCTCGCATCGTGCTCTTGCCTCCGCCCACCGCGTGGACGCGCGCTACCTCCTCGATGGTGGTCAGTCCGCCGCCAGTCTCACAGCATGGACGCGGGCCTTCTTCCTCCATCCGCCTACGGCCCTCGCGCGTCTCAATCTGCTTGGCTCAGCGTTGCTCAATTTGGTTGGACTGGGAAAACTGCGCGATATGGTATTGAAGCGACGAAAGCGGATTTTTTCGGGACGCGGATGAACGCTGAAAACGCGGAAAAAGAAATTATCCGCGTAAATCCGCGCTCGTCCGCGTCCGAATAGGGGTTAAAATAGGCGGGCTTTCCCATGGACGAATCCCCTCGCTCCCTCTTTGGCCGTTACCACACCCTCGCGCTCCTCGTCATTTTCATCGCGGCTCTTGGCATCCGTCTCTACGACCTGACCGACCTGCCGCTGGATTTTCATCCCACGCGGCAACTCTTCTCCGCACTCAAGGCACGCGGCATGTACTACGAGACTCTCACGGACGCGCCCGCACAGCAACGCGAGTTTGCGATCCAGCAGGGAAAACTGCGCGCCACCATCGAACCGGAAATTCTCGAAAAACTCACTGTCTTCACGTGGAAATTCACAGGCGAACAACTCTGGGTGGCGCGCATCTACTCCAGTCTCTTTTGGTTGATTGGCGGCATCTTCCTCTATCTCCTCGCCCGCGATCTTTTTGGAAATGCAGATTCCAAAGAAGAAAATAAAAAAGAAATTCGTGAAATCCGTCCAATCCGTGTAATCCGTGTACCGACCGACGCCGCGCTCTTCACCGCGGCCTTTTACCTCCTGCTCCCCTACGCCGTCATCGCCAGCCGCTCTTTCCAACCCGATCCCCTCATGGCCGCGCTCCTCGTAGCCTTCTGGTGGGCAGTCAACCGCTGGTCGCACTCCCTCACCCCTACCTCGCGACCCATTACGCAATACGCAATACGCAACACGCAACACGCAACATTCTTCTGGCTCTACGTCCTCCTCGCCTCCCTCCTCGGCGGCCTCGCCATCTTCATCAAACTGAACGCGGCCTTCTTCGTCATCGGCGGCGCGCTCGGCGCCACCCTCGGACGCGCATCCGTTCGCGACATTCTCCGCAACAAGCAGGTGTGGATCATGGCCGCGCTTGGAATCCTGCCTGGCCTCGGCTGGGTGGTCTATGGACTGTCGCGCGGCTTCCTCGGTCAGCAATTCGGCGGACGCTTCATGCCCGAACTTTTCCTCTCGCCCAATTTTTATCTCGGCTGGGCGGGGATGCTCGACAACGTCCTCGGACTCTTCCCCTTCGCGCTTGCCCTCCTCGGCCTCCTGCTCGTGGACTCCAAACCCACGCGCACGTTCCTGCTCGGACTTTGGGCCGCGTACTTCGCCTTCGGCATTTTCTTCGACTATCACATCTCCACCCACGACTACTACAGCCTGCCGCTCGTCCCCATCGCCGCGCTCGCGTTGACTCCGCTCGCGGACGCGCTTGTAACGCAAATTGCCAATTTGCGCTACAAAATCTTCGCCGCCTCCATCCTGACCCTCTGCCTCCTCGCCGCGCTCTGGACCTCCCGCGCCGCCCTCAAATCCGTGGACTACCGTCCACAAGCCGCGTTCTGGAATCAAATCGGCGAGACCGTGCGTGGTCACCGCGTCGTCGCGTTGACGCAGGAGTACGCCCTCCCGCTCGCCTACTGGGGTTGGACGGGCGCCGCCAACTGGCCTGATTCATCCGATAGGGAGTATCATGCCCTGCGCGGCGGTGGACAGACCGTTGAAAAATATTTCGACCGCCTGACCAAGAACAAAGACCTCTTCCTCGTCACCGACCTCGCCGACCTGAAACGCCAGCCCGACCTGCAAGAACGTCTCTCGCGCTTCGCGATATTTGCAGAAGGCGATGGCTACATCATTTACGATCTGCAAACTCATCGCTGATATTTTTGCCCTCACACACTACGCAATACGCAACACGCAATACACAACACGCAATACGCAATACCTATTCCTAACTCGCATCTCGGATTTTCCCTTGCTCAAATCCCTCCCCACCAGACTCTTCGCCATCACATCTGCCGCGGCGCTTTCACTCTACGCCTACCTCGCCGCGTTCATCCGTCCCATTGGCGATGACTACTGCATCTCGGCGCGGCTGATCGGCTACGATCCATTGACGGCCAGCCTCATCAAATACTGGTACACGTCCAACCGCTTCTCCAACGAAATGGTGGCGTGGCTCACCGACCTGTTCGGGCCGCGCGGCGTGGCTCTGCTGGCGGTGACGTCCCTCCTGCTTTGGCTCGCGGGGCTGACGTGGATGCTCTACGAAGCGGCGCGCCTCCTCAAAATCCGCTGGGATTTTTGGACAGGTTTCCTGCTGGCAGAAATTGTCGCGTTGATTTCCTATTACACCGCGCCCAATCTGTTCCAATCTGTGCAATGGCGGCCAGGGCTGATGACCTATTTTCTCCCGCTCGTCATCTACTCCTTCCTCTTCGCGGGGATCTTGCGTGTGTCTCGTCTCGCCGCTGGTCGAGTAACCACAAAGTGGCATATCGAGACCAGCATAACCATCACCCTCCTCTTCTTCGGCGCGTTCTTCGCGGGCGGACTCTCCGAGACCACGGGCGCGTTGCACATTTCCATCCTTGGCCTGGCGCTGGTTGTCAATTTTCTCTGGAACAAAACCCCCACCCGCCGCGCCGCGCTCGTACTCATCACTGCCACGCTCGCGGGCGCCCTGCTCGCCATGATCGGCATGTTCATCACGCCCGCCAACGCCATCCGCATCCAAGGCGCGGAGCCGCCGTCCCTGCTGGATGTCATCCTGCGCTCGTTCAACTACGCGGCGCTCTTCTTCGCCGAGTCCGCCCGCCTGCTCAAGATTCCGCTCGGCTTCACCTTTGTTTCTGGCGGTCTGATCGCCTATCTCTATTCCAAAGCGGCAGACATTTCCCTGCCTCGCCGCGCCTGGCTGGGACTGTTCCTCATTCCGCTCCTGACCTATCTCCTGATCGTCGCCGCGTTTGCTCCCAGCGCCTACGGACAATCCTTCCCCGTGGACCGCGTCCGCTTTCCCGCGCACGTCCTGCTCGCCGCGTCCCTCCTGACCGAGGGCGGGTTACTCGGACTGTGGGCGACGCGTCTTTCGCGAAGTGTGCCGCGTTGGACGACGACTCTGGCTGTCATTGCGTTGTTGGTCACCGCGCTCTACCCGCTGTGGACGATCCGCAACAACCTGCCGCTCATCCCTGCCTATCGAACCCGTGCCGCCCAGTGGGATTCCCGCGACGCGCGCATCCGCGAACTGGCCGCCTCGGGCGAGAAGGACATCGTCACCTGGGAGTTGTCAGGTATTGCCAACGTCAACGATCTCGATGCGCGCCCTGGTCACTGGATCAACTACTGCGCGGCCATCTACTACGATGTGGATACCATCTCCGCGTCGCAGGAAAGCCCGTAATTTTTTTTAGTACCGCGAGATTTATCTCGCCCAGCGGCAACATAAATGTTGCGGTACAAAACTCCACTATGTTTCATCACCCCCTCCTCGTCACTGGCGCGCATCGCACAGGCACCACCTGGGTCGGCAAAATGCTGGCCGCGGGCGGATTCGCCTACGTCAGCGAGCCGCTCAATGTGTCCCATCGGCCTGGGGTGATGGGCGCGCCTGTCCGCCATTGGTATCAGTACATCACGCGCGAGAACGAAGCCGAGTTTCTGCCCGCGTTGCAAAAAACCCTCGCGCTGCGCTATGGATTGCTCGCCGAAATTAAATCGCTGAAATCGCGCCGCGACCTGCTCCGCATGGGACGCGACCTGGGCATCTTCCTGCGCGGACGCGTGACGCGCCAGCCCGCGTTGCTCAAAGACCCGTTCGCGGTCTTCTCGCTGCCGTGGTTCGTGGAACGGCTCAATTGCCGCATCGTCGTCACCATCCGTCACCCCGCGGGGTTTGCCAGCAGTCTCAAAAGACTCAACTGGCCGTTCGACTTCAAAGACTTGCTCGACCAGCCCTTGCTGATGCGCGACCATCTCGAACCCTTCCGTGCGGACATGGAGCGGATTCCGCCCGACGACATTATCGGCCAGTCCGCGCTGCTCTGGCGGATGGTTTACCGCGTCGTCCACGCGGCCCTTCGACAGGCTCAGGGCGGCGCCCGCGAGCGGATACCGTCCATTTTGGTCGTCCGCCACGAGGACCTTTCACTCGATCCCGTCGCGGGGTTCGCGCGGGCGTATGAGTCGCTCGGGTTGGCGTACACCGCCAAAGTCCAGGAAACGATCCGCAACGCGTCGAGCAGTGAAAATCCCGCGGAGTTGTCCAGTCGCAAAACACATTCCGTCAAACTGGATAGCCGCGCCAATCTCGAAAATTGGAAGAAGCGTTTGTCGGCGGACGAGATCGCGCGCATCCGCGATCTGACCGAGGATGTGGCGGGCCTTTTTTACGCCGATGTGAAATGGGACTGAGATGAGACCTGTTGCCCTGCCCACCGTTTCGATCGTGACGCCGTCGTTCAACCAGGCGCGATATTTGGAAGCGACGATTCAGTCTGTGTTGTCGCAGGATTATCCGCGCATCGAAACCATTATCGTGGACGGCGGCTCGACCGATGGCTCGGTGGATGTGATCCAAAAATACGCCGACCAACTCGCCTGGTGGGTGAGCGAAAAAGACCGCGGCCAGACCGACGCCATCAACAAAGGCTTCGCGCGTGCGTCGGGACAGATTCTCGCGTGGCTGAACTCGGACGATACCTACGAGCCGCGCGCCGTTGGACAGGCCGTGAAATATTTGCTGGAGCATCGTGAAGTGGGGATGGTCTACGCGGATTGCAATTACATCAACGAGGAGGGACGCGTCATCGGCAAGTTCCCCGCCGCCCAGACCGACCTGGCGCGACTGCGCCGCGGCTACGTCCACATCCCGCAGCAGACGATGTTCTTCCGCGCCGAGCTGTGGAAACAGGTCGGGCCTCTCGACCCGTCCTTTTATTTCGCGATGGACTACGACCTGTGGACGCGCATCGCCGCGCGTTCTGAATTGAAATATCTCGCGGGGCAGACGTGGGCGAATTTCCGCATCCACACATCGGGTAAGACCATCGCCGCCGATGACCGTTGCTGGCCGGAGATGATCCGCGTCCACTATCGCGATGGCGGCTCGTTCTTCGCTCCCATCGTGGCGAAATACTACATTCGTAAACTGATCGCGCCGTTGTGGAGTTGGAGATTCAGGCGCAGGCTGGGCGTATAATTCAATGATCGTAGACACGTACACAGGTACACAAGTAAACAAGTACACAAGTAAACACGTACACAAGTACACAAGTACACACGTACACACGTACACAAGTACCCGTTCTAACCCGCATCCCCCATCTCCTATTTCGCAACTATGAAATTCATCCTTCATCCTTCATCCTTCATCTTCTCCCCTCCCTCTTCCGACGACCTCATCCGTCTCCTGCGCGCCTGGCGTTTCTGGCTCCTTGCCGCCCTGCTCGGCGGACTTGTCAGCGCGGCGATTTATTTCGTCGCTCCGCCGCCGTATCGGGCGCGCGCCGTCGTCAACGTGGATTTCAATTTGGAAGAGGCCTGGCCGCAGGAGATTGACCGTCAACAGTTTTACTATCTCGAACGCGAGACGCGTAAATTGGAGGAGATCGCCTGGTCGGACGCGGTCTTGCAAGCAGTGGCGGATGCCGATGGCAAAGTGACCGTCCGCGAACTGCGCGAGGGGAAGTTGCAACTCAGTCAACCTGCCGAGGCGGGCTGGCATTTCTACGCCGATGACGGGGACGCGCAACGCGCCGAAACCCTGGCCTCCGCCTGGGCGCAGTCCTTTGCAGACGCGGCGCAGGCCAACATCGACACACAAAGCGGACTCAACTCCTTCATCAAGGTTGAAGTCACCCAATCTGCCAATCTGCCAAAACAACGAAGCGCGCCGCTCAGCGCGTACCTGCTGGCAGGGACAGTCGCCGCGTGGTTCCTCGGCGCGTTTGCCGTTTTGTTTTTTGCGCCGCGACAAGGATAAAGTGTAGTACTGCAACATTCATGTTGCCTCGCGGGGCAAGATAAATCTTGCGATACTGTATAAAGTGAGCCTGTAACTCGCATGTCCTCCTCTTCCGATATTTCTCACCGTATTTCGCGTTGGTTATGGGCCGCGGCGCTCGTGTCCCTGCCCGTCACTAGTTTTCGCTGGTTCCCGTTTCTCGGCGAGACCACCTACGTCCGCCCGCTGGCGCTCTACCCGCTGGCGATTCTCCTCCCTCTTTTGCTGATCCAATCCATCCGCCGCCAGCGTCCCTTCCCGTGGACGGGAAGCACGATCCTGCTCGCGGCCTTCGCGGCCGCCATCTTCGCCGCGACCAGCCTCGGCGTCCTGAACGACCCGATCCCGTTGCGCGGGCAGGAATATTTCGGACGCGCCGTCCGCGCCCTCGTCACCCTCGTCATCGGGCTGGCGTTCTTCCTCTCCGCCGCCTGGATGAACCGCGACGAGGCCGAAGTCAAATTCACCCTGCGTTGGATGCTGGCAGGCCTCGGCCTCGACCTGGCCTGGTGCGGCCTGCAAGCCGTCACGTTTTACACGCCCCTGCTCGAAAAAGAAATGGTCACGCACTGGCAACTGGCCTTCTCGATGCGCGAACTCGTCCGCACGAATCGAATCTCAGGGATGGCCTACGAACCGTCCTGGCTGGCGGGGCAGATCGTGACGATGTACCTGCCGATTTTGTTCGCGGCGCTGATGACGAATACCCGCCTCACGCGCACGAAATGGCTGGAACCTGTTCTACTGGCCTTGTCCACGCTGACGCTTCTCGCCACCTACTCGCGCGGCGGATTGCTCATCGGTGTCGGCATCGCGGGACTCGTCTTCCTCCTCGTCGGACGCGGCCACCTCCGCGCGGCGTGGACGTGGTTCTTCGGCGGATTCCGCCGCGGCTGGTTGTTGCGCCTCGCGATGATCGCGGCCGTCATCGGCGTTCTGACGGGGGCGGCGCTCTTCCTAGGCCAGAAAAATTATTTCAAACGCCTGTGGGACACCTCCGCCGACAGCCTGAGCGAGTACCTGACCGACATCAACGCGGGCGGACGCAGCGCCTACGCTACGGGCGCGCTGGCCGCCTTCGAGGAACATCCCATCCTGGGCGTGGGACTCGGCGCCAGCGGATTCTGGATCTACGACAACCTGCCCGACTGGACTCTCACCACCGTCCCAGAGATCGCGAAACAATTGAACCCGCAAAACAGGCTGTTTCCCAACCCGAAGAATCTCTACATCCGCCTGCTGGCCGAAACGGGTCTGGTGGGATTCGTTTTGTTTTTTGTTTTTCTCTTTTCTACGCTGGCCGATTCTCTCTCGCACTTACAACAGGATGGTCTCCGCCGCTTCCTCGGCATTGCCGCGCTTTTTGCATGGCTGGCGATTGGCCTGTATAATGTGACCCAGGATTCGCTTGCCGCGCCAAATATCTGGGTCATCCCTGGGATCATGGCGGGACTTTCAATCAATGTTACGGAGAAACAATGATCGTTCTTTCTGTCGGAATGCCGCGCGCCGGGTCGGGCTGGCATTACAATGTCATCCACGACCTGATGGCGACCACAGGCTGTGCCGATGCCCGCGATATTCGCGAGAAGTATCGTCTGCAAAAAATATTGACTGAAGTGAACTGCAACATCGGCGTCCTCTCCGCCCGACGATTGGCGATGGTGACCGTCCCCGCGCTGACGGGGAACACCTTTGTCATCAAGGCTCACGCGGGACCGTCGGCCGCGTCGCGGTTTCTCGGAGCGATCGGCCTGTTGAAAGTTACCTACATCTACCGCGACCCGCGCGATGCCATGCTTTCCGCCTTTGACTTTGGTCAGCGCGCCATCTCGAAGGGACGTCCCAACGCCTTTTCGCATCTCACCGATTTCCAGAAGACGCTCGACTTCATGACGGAATATGTTCGCATCTGGGAAAAGTGGATGCAGGAAAAGACTCCCCTCATCGCCCGCTACGAAGACCTGCTGACGAATTACGATGAGGAGATCACCCGTCTGGTTGGATTCCTCAAATTGGACGGCGGCCAGCCCGAGGTCCAGAGAGTGATCGAGCAGTATCGTCCCGGCGCGAACGACAGCCAGCAGGGTCTGCATTTTTACAAGGGCAAGATCGGGCGCTTCCGCCAATCCTATGACGCGGAGCAACAAAAAGTCATGGCCGAGCGCTTTGGTCCCGCCCTGAAGAAGATGGGATACGAGATTTAAGACCAGAAAACCTGGATTCGCTCGAATCCGTAATTCACCTGTAACGTCTGCCGAAAGCCTGGCCGCAGTTTTTCGGGTATCATACAAAAGATGCGTACGTTCGATTCACCCTATATCGCCGACTGGTTCGTCATCTCCCTGCGTTGGATCACGCAGGCGGGACTGCTCGTTTCGCTTGGGCTCGGCGGGGAGTTGGCATTCGCGACTTCATGGCCGCTGATCGCGCTCCTGCTGTGGAACCTGGCCATGACCTTTTTCGCGGCGACGAACACGCGCATGAAATGGCACCGCTATATCGGCCTGAGCGTGGACATCGTCTTCACCGCCATCTTTTTCTTCCTGCAGGGCGGTCTGACGGGTCCCGCCTCATGGTCGCCCATCCTGCCCATCCTGACCGCCTCGGTGTATTTCGAGATGACGGGGACCATGATCGTGGCGGCCTTTTTTGCCGTCCTCCAATTTGGGAGCGCCTGGCTGGAGACGCGCACATTTTCCGTGAGCCTGCCCATCCTGCTTTCGATGGCGGTCACGCTGATCCTGGGGGTGGTGTTTGGCCTGATGGGGAATAAACTGGCGGGCTATTTGCGGGAAGCCCGTGAGAAACGCCTGCGCGAGCAGGAACGAAAATGGCACATCGAAAGCGAGCGCATGCGCGCCATCTACGAGTTGACCTCCACGTTGACGGCCACGCTCAGTTACAAGCGCGTGCTCGACTCCGCCCTCGACATGGGTCACACCGCGCTCGACGCCGACCCCGAGGCGGGCGATGACGGGAAACTCGTCAGCGCGGTGCTGCTCTTCAAGGGCGACAAACTCCGCATCGGTTCGGCGCGGCGCTTCACCAATGCCGATCAAAAGGTCAGTTTGCTTGGCGCGGAGGGGATTCTGAAAAAAGTGGTGGATGAGGGCGAACCTGTCCTTTCCAACGATATTGGCTACGACCCCGAACTCAGCCGCATCATCGCTTTGCGCGCCTGTACCTCGATTTACTGTTTCCCTTTACGCAGCGGCTTCAACGTGTACGGCGCGATGCTGTTTGCGCATCCCGACCCGCAATACTTCACGCCAGACCGTGTCTCCATGCTGGAGATTATCGGGCGGCAATCGGTGATTGCCATTCAGAATGCGCGTCTTTACCAGGACCTGGTCGAGGAGAAGAACCGCATGGTGGAGGTCCACGAGGAAGCGCGCAAGAAACTGGCGCGTGACCTGCACGACGGGCCGACCCAATCCGTCGCGGCGATCGCCATGCGCATCAACCTCGCCCGCCGCATGTTGGACCGTAATCCTGCCATGGCTTCCGATGAGTTGGTCAAACTCGAAGACCTGGCGCACCGCACCACCAAGGAAATCCGCCACATGCTGTTTACGTTGAGGCCGCTCATCCTCGAGTCGCAGGGATTGGGCGCGGCATTACAGGCCATGGCCGAGAAAATGCGCGAGACGTTCAACCAAAACGTGGTGATCAACATTGACTCGAAGTTAACCAACCAACTGGAGATGGGCAAGCAGGGCGTCATTTTCTACATCATCGAAGAGGCGGTCAACAATGCCCGCAAACACGCCAACGCCCTCACCATCACCGTTCGCCTCGGCCAGGTGGAGCAGGGGATCGCCCTGCTCGAGATCGTGGATGACGGCATCGGCTTCGACGTGAAGGCCGTGGACAAAGCCTACGACCAGCGCGGCAGCCTGGGCATGGTCAACCTGCGCGAGCGCACGGAACTGGTGAACGGCCTGCTCAACATCGACTCTGCCCCGGGCAAGGGGACGCGCGTCCAGGTCTATATTCCGCTCACGGAAGATGCCGCGGATCGTCTGCATCATAAAAAGTAAGGCGAGATAGTATTTCGCCGCTGCAACCTCCCATGCCAACCCTCAATCACATCTTCTACTTCTCCCACGGGGCGGAAAATGTCTCGCGGCCGCCGCTGGTTTTCATCCACGGCGCAGGCGGGACGCATCTGCACTGGCCTCCACAGGTGAGGCGCATCCTTGGTCAACGCATCTTTGCCCTCGATCTGCCCGGGCACGGGAAATCGGGCGGCGTCGGAAACCAGTCCGTCGCGGACTATGCCAGCATTGTGGTGGATTTTCTGGACGCGGCAGGCTTGAACGCGGCGGTCTTCGTCGGCCATTCGATGGGAAGCGCCATTGCCCTCACGCTCGCATTAGATTTTCCGAAGCGCGTCCTCGGCCTCGGTCTGGTGGGAAGCGGCGCGCGCCTGCGCGTGGCGCCCCAGATTCTGGAAAGCACCTCCAGCGCAGCCACCTTCCCGACGGCGGTCGAACTCATCAACGACGCGGAGTTCGGCCCCTCGGTCAACCCGCGGATGAAGGAACTGGCCGCCCAACGCATGGCGGAGATCCGCCCCTCCGTCCTGCACGGAGATTTCCTCGCCTGCAACGAATTCGACGTGATGGCGCGCCTCGGCGAAATATCCGTGCCCACCCTCATCCTCTGCGGCACGGACGATATCCTGACCCCCGTGAAGTATTCCGAATTCCTGCGCGACCGCATCGCTGGCGCGCGTCTCGTCACCTTCCCCGGCGCGGGACACATGGTGATGCTCGAACAGCCCACCGAGGTGGCAAACGCGCTGGCCGAATTTGCCGATTCCATCCCATATCGGGCAGGGCAATAATTTCAGCGACAAAAAACGGGTTTCGCAAGGAAACCCGTTTTCCATCTACGCATGCTTCTTCAGGTATTCTTCCACCGAGCGGCGCGTGTACGTATCCAGTTCCATCGCCAGCGCCTGCCGCGGCTCCACCCAGACGTAGCCTTCGGCCTCCTCGTTGAGTTGCACATCGGCGCCGTCCGTTTTGCAGGCGAAATCGAAAAAGATGAAATGACGTTTTTTCCAGAAGGCGGGGTCATAGATGAATTGCTGGAAGTTGATGAACTCCACATCGTAGACGTCCAGCCCCGTTTCCTCCTTCGCCTCGCGGGTCACGGCTTCCTCCAGCCGCTCGCCCAATTCCACATGTCCGCCGGGGACGACGTATCGTCCAGGCCATTTGTGGCTTTGCAGCAGAAGGATTTCGCCTTTCTGGTTGAAAATGAACGCGCCCACAGTCGGTTCGGGGAAAATTTGATCGGGCATAGGACCTATCCAAACATCGCGATCAGCAGAATTCCAGCGAAGATGACCATCGCTCCCACCAGCCGATAGCCTCCCATCTTTTCGCCGAGGAAGCGCCAGCCGAAGAACGCGCCGATCACCACACTGACCTCGCGGATGGCTTCCGAATAATTCAACGGGGCGAAGGAGTAGGCAAAGAGCGCGGTAGTGTACGCGACGACTCCCAGCACGCCGCCGAGGATCAGCCGCCAGCGTTGCCCGCGCCAGGCATCCGCGTAGACTCCCCATCCGAAGCGGCGGACCACCACGGGGGTCGTCAGAAGCGGGACGACGGCGAACATCGCAAGCGCGTAGGACAGGGATGCGTCGGGTTCCTGTTTCACGGCTGTCCCATCCACAATCGTGTAAACTGAAATGATGAACGCCACCCCCAACGCAAGCAGAATTCCCCTCACGTGCGGCTTGTTCTCATGGTTCTGAAACAGACTCGTCGCGCCGATGATGACCAGCCCCGCGATGATGAGGAGAATGCCGACCGAGCCGCCGAGCGTGGGGATCTCGCTCAAAATGATCGCCGCCCAGACCACCACCAGCGCGGGCGCCGCGCCGCGCGCCACGGGATAGATCAGCGAAAAATCGTGGTCGGTGTAGGCATACATGAGCAGGAAAAAATACAGGGTTTCGAGAATGCCGCTGAGGATGGCGAACAACCACACCGAGCGCGGCGGCAATCCCAGAAAGAACATGGCGGCAACCGCCGCCGCGCCGCCGAGCAGCACCTGCCAGTTCATGGCGACATATTTGATCTCGGATTTTTTAAGAATCAGATTCCACAGGGCGTGCATGAAAGCGGATGTGAGCAGGAGGACGATGGCGAGGGTGGGCATGGAATCATCTCAGGAAGGCGATGAGTTTCTGGATAGGATCCATTCCACAAATGGGAGTTGGAAGAAGAACACGTACCAGGATTTTTTCCGCTGGGCGGGATTCCCCAGTACGAAGCGCGTCATCACGTCGGGGTGGGGGACGTTGAGGATGGCGAGTTTCTCCAGTCGGTCAGGATGCTGAAGCGCCACCGTCCACGCGACGACCGCGCCCCAATCGTGTCCGACCAGACGCGCTTTTTGAATCCCGAAATGGTCGAGCAGGCCGATCACGTCGCGGGCGAGAACGTCCACATCGTAAGCCGCGACGCCCTTTGGTTTATCAGACAGGTTGTAGCCGCGCTGGTCGGGGACGATGACGCGGAAGCCCGCCTCCACCAGCGCGGGGATTTGCCTGCGCCAGCCGTACCAGAATTCGGGAAAACCGTGCAATAAAACGACCGACGTGCCGTTTTCGGGGCCGTCGGTCTGGACGTGTAGTTTGATTCCGTTGGCAGTGATAAAGTGGGTTTGCATTGCGCAAGTATATCGCACAATGCCTTTTGCTCAAATTCCGCGTTCCTGAAGCCAGTTCAGAATTCGCTCGGCAACGGACTTCCAGCCCGCTTCGAGCATCATGTCGTGCGCCATGTTCGGGAAGATCTCTGCTTTGACTCCGTATGCCCGCGCCGTATCGTGGACGTCGCGCGGCGCGATGACCGCATCCCTTTCCGCGCCGAGGACGAGCAATGGCGTTTTTATTTTCTTCGGATGCGCGAGATTCAATCCGAGCAGGTCGAGGAACATGCGGAAGGATTCCTCGTTCATCTTCGCGTGGTATTTCAGCAATCGGTCTTCGGGGAAATTCTCGGAGAAGAAGGCCCAACGCGTACGAGCGGGGGTCTCCACCACGGGACGCATGTTCCACGTGAGAAACGCCTTGATGACGATGCGCGGATCGTGCGCGAGGACGCGTCCAAACGCGCGCCAAAGTCCGTTATGCGGATTGGACGCCAGCAGAACACCTGCGGGCGCGTCGTGCGCTTCGAGATATTTCTGGACGATGAATCCGCCCATCGAGTGGCCGATGAGCACGGGAGGCCTCTCGAACGTGCGCGCCACCTGTTCCACGTCCGCGACGTAATCGGCGATGGCGCTGCCGCGAATGCGTCCCTCGCTTCCCGCGTGTCCGCGCAGGCTGAGCGCGGTGACGTGGTAACCCGCCTCCGCGAAGAAGGGCAGGAAGAATTCGTCCCAGCACCAGGCTCCGTGCCACATGCCGTGGATGAAGAGCAGGGGGGTGGGGTGAGTTTGGGTTGTGGGAGTGCGAGTGATGGTTTCGAGATTCATGTCTCCTCCGCAACAAAAAGGGCGGACGGACGTCCACCCCTACTGCAACAAAATCGGCTCGATGCGCCAACTCTCCCCGCCCACCACCTTCCGCAGGCGCGCCAGCAATTCGGGGCAGAGGCGCGTGGTGTCGTTGGGGAAGTCAATCAGGTGTCCCTTGCCGTTCTCGAAAATCTGGAACGAGAATCGATCCCGTCCGTGATACGAGATCAGCGTCCCGTAGATCGTCTTGATGCGGCGCTTGTCAATTTCCCTGTCGGGGCTGGGACGCAGGATGATCGTGATCTGTTGCGGCGGATGCTCGCGGTCTTCCGTCTCTGCGAGGGGGACGTAGAGGGAGGGGAGGACAGGAGGCGGGATGGGAGTGTGGGACAAATTGGCAATTTGTCCTACTGCCGCTTCGTTTCCTGACCGTGGAGCGGGCTCGGTTTCCTCGGACAGAATCTCCGCATCAGCGGCTGGCTCCAGCGTCTGCGGCGGGGTGACGGGTTCGTCCGCTTTGGACGGTTTCGGCTGGGGACGCGCGGCAACGATCGCCTGATCGAACGAGGGCTGCCACTCGTCCTCCCAGCCCGCGGGGAAGTTTTCGGGAGGAGGAGGCGTATCGTCGCTGTAGGGCAAATCGCTGATTTGCCCCGCATTGGACAAATTGGCAATTTGTCCTACAGGGTACGCGGGTTTCGGTTCCGTAACGGCGCGCGTGGGCGCGGGTTGGGGCGGAGTCGGTTTGGGACGCGCGGCAACGATCGCCTGATCGAACGAGGGCTGCCACTCGTCCTCCCAGCCCGCGGGGAAGTTTTCGGGAGGAGGAGGCGTATCGTCGCTGTAGGGCAAATCGCTGATTTGCCCCGCATTGGACAAATTGGCAATTTGTCCTACAGGGTACGCGGGTTTCGGTTCCGTAACGGCATGCGCGGGCGCGGGTTGGGGCGGAGTCGGTTTGGGCGGCTGAGTCGCTTTTTGGACGGAGGCCGCTTTCTTCGTCGGGAATGATTCGATGCGTCGGGGTGAATCGGACGCGTCACGCGGCTTCAACCCCCCTCCTGTCCCCCCTAAATGGGGGGATGCCTCCTCTGCCGCGACCGTCATCGAAAATTCGGTGCGGATGTTGTCCACGAGAATCTTCGGCGGGGTGTTGGTCGCGTCTACTTTGCCTTCCACGAGAACGATCTTGCCCTGTGTGAGGATGGGTCGGAATTTTTCCCACGTTTTCGGGAAGAGTACCAGTTCGATCACGCCCTGGATGTCTTCGATGGTGACGAAGCCCATCGGCTTGCCCTGCTTTGTGGTGTAGGGACGGACGGATTCGACGCTGCCTGCCACGCGTACGCGTTCCTCGTGGCTGGCCTCGCCGAGTTGCGCGGAAAAATAACTGACGAGTTGTGCGAGCGTTTTTTGATAGGGGGTGAGCGGGTGGTCGGAGATGTACATGCCGACGAGTTCGCGCTCCCAGTTGAGGGCTTCGCGGCGGTCCACATCCTTGACGTCGGGGAGATGGACCTGCTCGACCACGCCCGTGGCCGCGCCGAAGAGACTCATCTGTCCCGCGTCGGCGGCGCGGAAGTGTGCGCTGGAGACGGCCACGAGGCGATCCATGCCTGCAAGCAGCGCGGCGCGGTTGCCGAAGGAGTCCATTGCGCCGACTTTGATGAGGAATTCGAGGGCGCGTTTGCCAACCGAGCGCAGGTCCACGCGCGCCGCGAGATCGTTCAGGTCTTTGAACGGACCGCCTTCCTTGCGCGCGTTGGCGATCAGATTCACCGCGGCCTCGCCGACGTTTTTCACCGCGCCGAGCCCAAAGCGGATGGCGGGGCCGCTTTCGACGTCTTGGATCTCGAAGTCCCAGCCCGAGGCGTTGATGTCTGGCGGCAGGACGGGGATGCCCATCGAGCGCGCGTCCGCCACGTAATAGGCCACTTTCTCGGTCTGGTTTTTCGACGCGGAGAGAAGCGCCGTCATGTATTCGGCGGGGTAGTGCGCCTTGAGGAAGGCCGTCTCCACGGCGATGACGCCATAATCGGCGGCATGGCTGTGGTTGAAGCCGTAGCGGGCAAATTCCTCCCAGTCTCCGTAGATGGCCTCGGCGACAGGTTGTTCCATGCCCTTTTCCACCGCGCCTTTGATGAATTTGGCGCGGTGTTTTTCGATCTTGTCCGCTTTTTTCTTCGAGATGGCGGAGCGGAGTTCGTCCGATTCGGAGGGGGTGTAGCCGCCCAGTTCGATGGCGGCGCGCATTAATTGTTCCTGATAGATGGGAATGCCGTACGTCGACTCGTAAATGGGACGCAGTGACTCGTGGCGGTATTCCACTTCGGCTTCGCCGTGCATGCGGGCGATGTAATCGGGGATGAAGGCCATCGGGCCCGGGCGATACAGGGCCACCATGGCGATGACGTGTTCCACTGTCCTGGGTTTCATCTGGACGATCCAACGCGTCATCCCGCCGCCTTCCAGTTGGAAGAGTCCTGCGGTGTTGCCTGCGCCCATCAGTTCGTAGGCTTTCGGGTCATCGAGCGGAATGTTGCCCAGGTTGAACGATTTGCCGTGCCGTTGGTTGATCAGGTCGCAGGCCTTGGCCATCACGGTCAGGGTGATCAGGCCGAGGAAGTCCACCTTCAACATGCCGAGCGAGGAGAGGATGCCCATCTCGAATTGCGTGACCGTTTTGATGGGCGTCTCTTCGGAGTTGGAGGTGGGACGATGCAACGGGAGATACTCGGTCAGCGGCTTGTCACTGATGACCACGCCCGCGGCGTGCGTCCCCGCGTTGCGGACGGTGCCTTCCATCTTCGCGGCGATGTCGATCAACTCGCGCATCTGCGGGTCGGTGTCGTAAATCTTCTTGAAATCGGGGACGGCCATCGCGTCGGCCATGGTGGTGTTGCGTCCCGAAACGAACGGGACGAGTTTGGCAACTTTGTCCACTGCGCTGAGTTCGATGCCTTTTACGCGCGCCACATCGCGCAGGGCGGCCTTCGTTCCCATGGTGCCGAAGGTGATGATCTGCGCCACCTTGTCATCACCGTACTTGTGGGCGCAATACTCGAGCATTTCGGCGCGGCGGTCGTCACGGAAGTCGAGGTCGATATCGGGCATCTCGTTGCGGCCCGGGTTGAGGAAACGTTCAAAGATCAGGTCGTGAGCGAGCGGGTCTACGAGTGTAATGTCCAGCGCGTAGGCCACGATGGAACCAGCCGCCGAGCCGCGCGCGTTGTACCAGATGTTGGTCTCACGGGCGTGACGGCACAAGTCCCAGACGATGAGGAAGTACGCGTCGAACCCCATCTTGTGGATGATGCCCAACTCGTACTCGAGTCTCTCGCGGACCTGTGAGCTGGTGGCCCGATCTCCGTAGCGGCGGCCCAGCCCCTCGTCACAAAGAGAGCGGAGGTAGGTCTGCGCGGTGTATCCCTCGGGGACGGGGAATTCGGGCAGGTGATAGCCCTTGAATCCCAAATCCACATTACAGCGTTCGGCGATGAGCAGGGTGTTGCTGAGGGACTCGGGCACCTCGGCGAAGATGCGGCTCATCTCCTCGGGCGTGCGGAGGTAGTAAGACGAGTCGCTCATCCGCATCCGCTCTTTATCGTCGAGACGCGTGTTGGTCTGGATGGCGAGCAGGATGTCCTGATATTTGTAATCGTCGGGTTCGATGTAGTGGACATCGTTGGTGGCCACGTATTTGGCGCTGTAGCGCGCGCCGAGTTCGACGAGTTTGCGATTCAGTTCGAGAATTTCGGGGATGTCGTGCTGCTGCAATTCGAGGAAGAAGCGGTCGGGGCCGAAGACATCGTAATACCAGTTGATGCGGCGCACGGCCTCTTCGGGATTTTCGTGCAGGATGGCATCGGGAATTTCGGCGGCCATGCAACCCGAAGTCGCGATCAGCCCCTCGGAATGTGCGGCGAGGAAGTCGTGGTCAATGCGCGGGTAGTAGTACATCCCCTCCAGTTGCGCGGCGGAGGCGATCTTGAGGAGGTTGCGGTAGCCCGTCTCGTTTTCCGCGAGCAGGAGCAGGTGCGAGGAACTGCGGTCCAGTTTGGAATCGCGATCCTGCATGGTGCGCGCCGCCATGTACGCTTCGATGCCGATGATGGGTTTCACCCCCGCGGCTTTGGCGGCGTTGTAAAACTCGATGACGCCGAACATCGTCCCGTGGTCTGTGATGGCGACCGCGGGCATGTTCATTTCCTTGACGCGTTGAGTCAACTTCTTCACATTCGAGAAGCCGTCGAGGAGCGAGTAATCGGTATGGACGTGGAGGTGGGCGAAGGACATTCCAATAACCAGTGATCAGTTTTCAGTCATCAGTGGGCTGGAGTGATTATAGCACGCGTGTTCGGTGGAACGATGGGCGGGATGCTTAAAAAATGGACGCGGCTCAGCGTCGAATTCGAGCAGGTTGCGGAACAAGCGCTTCGTCCGAATTTCCCTGCCCTGTGCGTTGAGGTGATACGGTGTGTCGAAGAAATATCCCCGCCTCGACAAAGATCTCATCGAGACGGTGTGGATGCGTTCGACTTCATCGGGACTGAGGACTTCGAAGCAGGTGGTTTTCATGGAGGGAAGTTCCTTTGTTAGCCACAGATTTACCCTGTGGGTACGATGTCACGGATTCGCACGAATTTTTAAACCAATCTGTGAAAATCTGTGTAATCCGTGGCTGAAAATATTTTTGCAGGAAAGTCATTATCGCGCCACATGCTCGCCCACAACGGCTTTGATCTTCTCCAACCCGCGTTGGATATTTTCAATCGAGTTGGCATACGACAATCGCAGGTAGCCCTCGCCGTAACTTCCAAACGAGGAGCCAGGCAACAGCGCCACGCCCGCCTTTTCTAAAAGGAGATTGGCCAGGTCAGTGGAGGTCATGCCCGTTCCTGTGATGTTCGGGAAAACGTAGAACGCGCCTTGCGGTTTCTGGCAGGAGAAGCCCGGGATGGAATTCAACCCGTCCACGATCACGTTGCGGCGGCGTTCGTATTCGGCCACCATCACGTTCACCATATCCTGCGGGCCAGTTATCGCTTCGAGACCCGCGAACTGCGTGAAGTGCGCGGTCGAGCCGATGGAGTGAGTCAACAACAGGTCTACGCGGGCGGCGAGTTCGCGCGGCATGATGCCATAGCCGAGACGCCAGCCCGTCATCGAGTAGGTCTTCGAGAAGCCGTCCACGATGATGGTGCGTTCCTTCATCCCTGGCAGTGCGGCTATCGAAGGCGCGGCCAACCCATCGTAAACGATGCGTGCGTAAATTTCATCGGACATCACCCAGCAGTCATATTTTTCCGCCTGCGCGGCGATGTGCTCCAAATCCGCGGGCGGGATCACGCCTCCCGTCGGGTTGCCGGGCGAGTTGATAATGATGAGTTTCGTCCGTTCGTTGATGAGTTCGTCGAACGCGGCGAGATCAAACGAAAAACTATTTTTCTCCAACAGCGGCACCGCCACTGGGATTCCGCCCGCGACCTTGATCATCGCTTCGTAGGTCGGGAAGCCTGGGTTGGGATAGATGACCTCATCCCCCGGCTCGACCAGCGCCATCGTCGGGAAAAATAGATTGGGCTTTCCGCCCGGGCTGACGACGACCTCGTCCGCTTCAAATTTGACCCCGCGGCGGGTTCCGCTATCTGCGGCGATTGCCTCCCTGAGGGAGGTCATGCCCGCGGGCGGCGTGTAGCGCGTCTTGCCCGCACGGATGGCTTGAATCCCCGCCTCGCTGACGTTCTCGAACGTGGCGTAATCGGGCTGTCCGATCTCGAGGTGGATGATCTCCCGTCCCTGGGCTTCGAGTTGTGTGGCGCGCGCCAAAACCTGGTACGCGCCTTCGGGTTTGAGGTGTGATGTGCGGTTGGAAAATGTCATATTGCCTCCGTTGGAATCCCGAAGTTCTACTTCGGGCAGGTTTACTGAAAGAGAACTTTCGGAATCCTTTTCTCAAAAAATTCAGGCCAGTTTGAAACCATCATAACATGACTGGCGACTGGCCTTGAAGAACTCTGAGAACAGTGCGCTGGTCAGGACAAGCATTTCTGTTTGGACGCGAACCCGCCACATCCGATGCGGTGCGTGATATTATGGGGCTGAAATAAAAGTAGTCGAGGAGCACACATGGCAAAGACGATAGAAATCCTGGCAGAAGGACAGGGAGAACTCATCGGCTGGCACGACCCCGACGAGAACCGCGCCTGGGTGCGCGAGAATAAATCGCGCGGGCTGATTGACAAACGCATGTCCGTCCAGGACGCGGTGACGCGCTTCGTGAAGGACGGCGACTATCTTGCCATCGGCGGCTTTGGTCACGTGCGCGTGCCGATGTCGCTAATCTACGAGATCATTCGTCAGAAGCGCCGCAACCTGGTGATGGCAGGCAAGACCGCCGTCCACGATATTGACCTGTTGATCGGCGGAGGCTGTATCAGCAAGGTGGAGTGCGCCTACTCGTTCGGTCACGAACTGCGCGGGCTGTCTCCCGCGGGGCGGCGTGCCGTTGAAAGCGGCGAGGTCAAGGTGGCGGCG
>DYKX01000147.1 GCA_020722375.1 Anaerolinea thermophila | reverse complement strand
TGGCATACGCAATTGAAGATAGCGCGTCCGGCGAAAAGGCCGCCAGGGCACGTATCTTATTCAGTTTCTTTTCATTGAGTTGCTGGGTGGGGAGAGGCGGACCGATCAGAAGTTCTTTTAATCGGGTTAGCATGGGCAAAGTATACACCCATCACTCGATTGCCTCTTTGAGTTTTCGCGCCAGTTTCCCGAAGTGGGCGGTATAGCGCATTTCATCTGTGCGGGGACGGGGGAGGTCCACTTTCAGGTCCAGTTTGACGCGGCCCGGGCGCGCCGTCAGGACGAGGACGCGGTCGGCAAGGAAAAGCGACTCGGAGATGGAATGGGTCACCATCAGCACGGTCTTTTGGCGTGCCTGCCAGATGCGCGAGAGTTCCGTCCACATGCGTTCGCGGGTCAGGGCATCCAGCGAGCCGAACGGTTCGTCGAGCAGGAGCAGGTCGGGGTCATGGATGAGCGCCCGCGCGAGCGCCACGCGTTGCGCCATCCCGCCTGAAAGTTCGCGCGGCCAGTTGGACTCGAATCCCTGCAAGCCGACCAGTTCGATCAATTCACGGGCGCGGGAGACGGCCTGCGCTTCATTCTCCAGTTCGAGCGGGAGCGTGATATTCTGGAGCACCGTCCGCCACGGCATCAGGTTGGCCTGCTGGAAGACCATCCCGATGCGCGGCTGTTGATGACTGGCGAAGTCCACCTCCCCCGCTGTCGGTCGGAGGATGCCCGCCAGAATCCGCAACAGCGTGGACTTGCCGCTTCCCGAAGGTCCCAGCACTGCCACAAATTCGCGCGGACAGACCTCGAACGAGATGCGTTCGAGGGCTTGCAGTCCGCCGTTGTTATCGGGAAAGACCGCGCTCAAGTCGCGGATGGTGAGGATGGGGGAGGATGTCATTCTTTTTTGGACGCGGAGAACGCAGATTTACGCGAATGAACACTGAGGTTTTGGGTTTAAAACTTTCCGCGTTCTCCGCGCCCGTCCGCGTCCCATTGATTACGGCAAAAACTCATTCGTGAACGCGGCATTCAAGTCCACGGGTTCGGTGTAGGAAGACATGATCAACAGCGTGGACTGCATGTTCTTCCACGCCTCCATGTCCGAGAAGCCGATGCGCTCGGCCTGCCAGAATTCGATCGAGACAGCCAGAATCTCTTTTTGCACAGACTCGTCCAAATCGGCGAGACCCTCCACATATTTCTTACTGATCTCATACGCCTCGTCGGGATGGGCGATGGTGTATTCCAGACTCTGCACAAAAGCCTTCGTCATGCGCCTCACGAGGTCGGGATTCTCCGCCAGCGTTTTTTCATTGGTCACAAGTCCGTTCGAGGCGAGATGCACGAAATCGGCCACGCGCAGTTCGGTCACATCATAACCTTGCGCCCGCAGTTGAATCGGTTCATTGGCCGCGTAGCCCACCACCGCCTGCACCTGATCAGTCGCCAGCGATTCCACTTGTGTGTAGCCAATTGAAGAGAGAGTCACATCTGCGTCGCTCAATCCCGCGGAAGCCAGCAGGGCCTCCAACCCGATGTAGTTCGCGCCGTACAGGCCGGGCAGTCCGATGGTCTTCCCTTTCAGGTCGGTCACAGATGCGATTCCCTGCTCCGCTTTCGTCACCACCGAGACGGGATATTTCTGATACCACGCAGCCACGTATACCACGGGTACGCCCTGCGCGCGCGAAAGCAAAACCTGCTCGCCCGAAACGACCGCGAACGTCAACTCGCCCGTGCCCAGCAGCGCCACCGCATCCGTCTCGCGGACGTTGTGCTCCAATTGCACATCCAGTCCCTGCTCGCGGGCAAATCCCTTTTCGAGCATGACGTACATCGGTGCGAACTGGATATTGGGGATATACCCCAGCGGCAGTTTGATCGGGGCGAGAGGCGCCGCTTCATTTCCTGACGGAGAGCGGCCACAGGCCGAAAGGGCGAGCGCCAGCCCGAGGGTGAGCATAATAATCTTCTTGAACATAGGTACTCCTTTGTGTCCAACGTTGAACGTTAAACGTTTAACGTTCCTGCCAGATCAATAATCTCTTTTCCAGAAAGGCGACGAAACCGTATAAAACCAACGCGAGGAAGATGAGCGTGAACACCGCCACGAAGACCAGCGCCGTATCGTACTGACCGCGTCCCGCGTTGACGAGGTAGCCCAGCCCGCGATCCGAGCCGACCAATTCGCCCACCACCGCGCCGATGACGGAAAGCGTCGCGCCGATGCGCAGTCCGCCGAGGAAGACGGGCAGCGCGGCGGGGATTTCCAGATTCAGCAAAATCTGTCCGCGCGTGGCGCGCAGGGAACGCATCAGGTCGTACAACGCGGACGGGACGGCGCGTACGCCCACCACCGTGTTGACCAGCACGGGAAAGAATACAATCAGCGCGCAAATGAGGAACTTGGAAAACATCCCTGGCCCGAACCAGATGACCAGTAAAGGCGCAATTGCCACGAGAGGCACCGCCTGACTCGCCACCAGATACGGCGAGAGCAAATTCTCCAGCATGCGCGACTTGGCGACGAGATATCCAATCAATGTGGCGAAGAAGACGCCCGCCAGCAATCCCACCAGCACCTCGAGCAGGGTGACCAGGCTGTGGGTCAGCAGGAGGCCGTCAACGAGCGAACGCAGGAAACGCGTCCACACGGAGGCGGGCGAGGGCAGGATGAAGGCGGGCAATCCGCCGAAGCGCGCGGCCAGGTCCCAGCCCAGCAAAAAGAGGGCCACAGAGACCAGTCCCAGAATGGGACGGAGGGAGGCAACGCGTTTAGTGAAAGTGGTCATATCGTTTTTCGCAGGAGCGGACGTACCCGTCCGCCCCGCGTGCGGACGAAAAAACGCCTCGAGGGAGGGAATCCTTCGAGGCGCGGAAACAGGCAAAACGTCACGCGCGAGGCGGAAACAAAATCCCGAAAACAACGTTCGTTTCCGGGGCATGAATCCAATCCAGACCCGCGCGGGCCTGTCAAGTCACCTTCTTCTATCCAGACTATTACTGTCGGCCTCGGAATTGCACCGAGTCATGCCCGCTTTCCCAAGGAGGAAAGAGTTTACACCCAAACAGGCTCGTGGGCTGTACCACCGATCGGGAGTTGCACCCTGCCCCGAAGGTTTGTATTTGGTTGTGAAGATTATACCCGGAAACCAGGTTTCTTGAAAAAACCTGGTTTCTAAAAGGGCTACTCAGCCTTGACGATGCACTCAACCGGGCAGACCGAGGCGCACTGGGGCGAATCGTAATGGCCGACGCATTCCACGCAGGTATCCGCGTTGATGACGTAGATGTCGCCTTCGCTGATGGAATTGGTGGGGCATTCGGGCAGGCACGCGCCGCACGCGATGCAATCTTCCTTGATTTTCATTGCCATGGGAAACTCTCCAGAAATGGGATTTGCCCATCTAGATTAACTCATTGGCAAATGAGCGTCAACTGACAAACGTCGTGAATTTGGATGACTTTGTCATGCTGATGGTGTAAATCCCCCAAATACAATCCGTCATTGCGAGGGCGTACCCGCCCGAAGCAATCCCCTCGTATATGTGTAGATTGCTCACCTGCACTACACCACACTGCCCTGGCGGGTTGTGCCAGGGAACGCAGTGCGGTGCAAGTGTCGGCGGAATTGCGCCGCCTCGCAATGACGGACGTGGCTTGGGCTACAGCGAATACAACTCGCCGTATTTGGTTTTGAGGTAGTTGATGTACGGTTTGATGGTCAGATCCGCGCCTGTCACTTTTTTGACGAGTTCGGGGGCGGTGTATTTGCGTCCGTGGCGGTAGATGTTTTCGACCAGCCACGCGTGCAGTGTGCTGAACCTGCCCTGTTTCATTTCGTTCGGGATTTCTGGATGCGCCTTGAGCGCTTCCGTGTAGAACAGCGCGCTCATCACGTTGCCGAGCGTATATCCCTGGAACGCGCCGCCGATGGCGCCGCCGTACCAGTGGACATCCTGCAGGACGCCGTCGCTGTCGTTGGGCGGGACGACTCCGAGGTCCGACTCGAATCGTTCGTGCCAGGCCTCGGGCAGGTCGCGGACGGAGAGAGTCCCTTCGAGCAGCTGCAGTTCGAAGTCGAGGCGGAGCATCACGTGCAGGTTATAGGTCACCTCGTCCGCGTCGGTGCGGATGAGCGACTGTTCCACCTTGTTGATGGCGCGGTAGAACTCGTCGAGCGAGACGCCTTTGAGTTGCTCGGGAAATTTGGCCTGCAATTTGGGGAAGAAAAATTCCCAGAAGCCGCGACTGCGCCCGACGATGTTTTCCCACAGCCGCGATTGACTCTCGTGGACGCCTGCGCTCGTCCCACCCGCGAGCGGAGTGCCCTCGTAGGCAGGATCGTTGCCCTGTTCGTACATCGCGTGCCCCGACTCGTGGATGTTGCTGAACAACGTCTCGCCGAGGAAGTCCTCTTTGACGCGCGTCGTAATGCGGACGTCGCCGATGGAGAAGGAGGTCATGAAGGGGTGATGCGTCTTGTCAATGCGGCCGCGGTTGAAGTCGTAGCCGAGTTGGCGGACGACCTCTTCGGCAAATTTGAGTTGCTCCGCTTCGGGATAGTGCTTGCGCAGGCAGGAATCGTCGGCGGGAGTCTGCGAGGTGATGGCCTTGACGATGGGAACAAGTTCGGCGCGTAATTCCTTGAACAACGCGCGGACGGATGACGCTTTCATGCCGTAGTCGGCGAAGTCAATCAGCGGGTCGGCGATGTGTTCGTAACCGGGGAAGAAGTCGGCGAGTTTGCGGCTGAGGTCGAGAGTCCGCTCGAGGTTCGGGCGGACGCGGGCGAAGTCGTTGGCGGGACGCGCTTCGGTCCACAGTTGATACGTCTCCGCGGAATGGATGTTGAACTCGGCGAGGAAGTCAGGCGGGACTTTGATGGCGCGTTCGTAGTCACGTCTGGCGACGCGGATCAGGCTGGCGTCGTCCGAATCGTAGGGCAGGCTTTCTTCGTAGGGACGCAGGGCGTCGAGCAGTTTGCCGACCTTTTTGGCGGTAAATTTTTCCTGCGCCACTTTGGCGAGGGTGGCCATCTGACGTCCGCGCGCGGGCGCGCCGCCGCTGGGCATGTAGGTGGCCTGGTCCCAGCCAAGGACGGCCGCGGCGTTGTTCAGGTCGTTGACCTCGGCGAGCAGGGTTTTGAGTTCGGCAAGTTTTTTGTTGGGTTTCATGGTTGGCCTCGTGTTGAGAGAATGTATGCAATGGCGAATTTGTCCCTAATTGTATCCCATCCTTTTAATGACCTTTCCATTTGGCCTGTATTTTTTGTTTGACATGCCCGCGTCCATGTGATATAACCCCGCCTCAATTCAATAATCTGTACTCATCCAGAGAGGCTGAGGGCCCGACCCTGTGACGCCTCGGCAACCAGTCAGTGATCAGTTTTCAGCGATCAGTGAAGACGGTGCCAATTTCGGCGGACGATTTGTCCGGGAGATGAGAGATGACCTGTGTGTTTTCATGTCGCCTCTCATTGTGAGAGGCGATTTTGTTGCAGCATTAGAGCGATGGGCTTTGTATCTGAGCACGGCGGATTTGATCCCCGTGCGGCGCCGTTTCGACGGGCGTTCGCGCGACGATTGGACCCGCACGGGGATGCCCTAAAGGACGCTTCGCGGAATCACCCGTGCTGACATGCAAAGCGCTTCGCGCTAAATCCACGTGGACGCGGACGATCCTCGATGTCCGCACGGAGAATCCCGAAACCTACTGCGCGGATGTGGCCGCGTGGGCGAGGTCCGTGCTGGAAGAGAGTGAATCGAGTAGGGAGCGGCGGCTAACCGCTCCCTCTCACACCACCGGACATGCG
>DYKX01000010.1:14763-33197 GCA_020722375.1 Anaerolinea thermophila | reverse complement strand
CATGGAAGTCGCAAACATCTCAAACGTCACCCGCACCTTCACCATTGGCAAAGTGGAGACACGCGCCCTGCGCGGCGTGGATCTCAAAATCGATTCGGGCGAATTCACCGCCCTGGTCGGGCCGTCGGGTTCGGGCAAGACCACCCTCTTGCAAATCATCGGCTGTCTCGACCTGCCCACCACAGGCTCGGTCATGATCAACGGGCGGGACGTGACCAAACTCAATCGCAACCAGCGCGCCGACCTCCGCAAAGGCACGCTCGGTTTCGTGTTCCAGTTCTTCGCGCTCATCCCCACCCTCAACGCCTACGAAAACGTAGAAATGCCCCTGCTCCTCAGCGGACAGAAGAACGGCACGCGCAAACAACGCGTGATGGAACTGCTCGACGCCGTCGGCCTCTCCGACCGAGCGCATCACCGCCCCGATCAACTCAGCGGCGGCGAACAACAGCGCGTCGCGGTCGCCCGCGCCCTCGTCAGCAAACCGCTCATCGTTCTCGCCGACGAACCGACCGCGAACCTCGACACCGAGAACGGCAGGCAGGTCATGGAGATCATCTCCAAACTCAACAAAGAGACGGGCGTCACGTTTGTCTTTGCCACCCACGATCCGCGCGTCATCAAATACGCCCAGCGCGTCGTCACCCTGCGCGATGGGATGATCGACTCGAACAACAAACACCAGGTTGCTTAATGAACAAAATTCTCCCACTCCTCCTAATTCTCACCCTGACTCTCGCGGCCTGCTCTGCTCTGCCCTCCTCCTCGCCGACGCCTCTTCCTACGGTTTCGCTGGACACCTCGTCTCCGAGCGGATCCAACCCTGACGCGGTCGCCGCCTCCGCCGAGGTCGTCCCCGTTCGCACTGCGCAACTCTCCTTCCCCGCGGTTGGACGCGTCAAAAGCGTGGAAGTGAAAGTGGGCGACAAGGTCACCGCAGGACAGACCCTCGTCACGCTCGACACCGCCCTGCTCGAAGCGCGCGTCCGCGAGGCGCAGGCCAATTGGGACGTGGCCGATATCCAATTGCGATTTCTAAAGCGAGTCGGATCGGCCGAACAGAACATCGAATCAGCGGAAGCCGATCTCGAACGCGCCCAAGCCCTGCTCGATTCCGCCAGGGCCGCGCTCGAGGCGCAGTCCGCGCTGACGGCTCCGTTCGACGCGACCGTCGTCGCCGTGGACACTGTCGCAGGTGAGACGGTCGTCCCTGGCCGCGTCGTCGTCACCCTCGGCGACCTGTCCAAATTCCGCATCGAAACCACCGACCTCTCCGAGTTGGACGTGACACGCGTCAAGATTGGTCAAACCGCGCGGGTCTTCATCGAAGCGTTGAACGAGGAATTGGAAGGCAAAGTCGTGGATATTGCGCTCTTCTCCTCCACCCTCGGCGGCGACGTGGTCTTCACCGTCACCATCGAATTGGACAAACAACCCGAGGGGCTTCGCTGGGGCATGAGCGCCGACGTGACGCTCGAGACGAAGTGAGGCGCGAGGCTGAAATGAACAGGTCCTCTCTCACCACGAACGATGCGAAAACGCGAATGACATCAAAAAACATTCGCGCCACATCGCGCTTTCATATTCGTCCATTCACGGTATTCGCGTTAAATTTCCTTGCCATCCTCGCGCTCATCGCCAGCCCCATCTCCACTGTCCGCGCGCAGGCGGGATCGTCCGTCACGGCCTCCGCGGTCATCGTCCCCGCGCAGGTGGCGGAGTTGGGATTTCTCAACACGGCCATCATCCGCGAGGTGAACGTCCGTCAGGGCGACGCGGTCAAAGCGGGCGAACCGCTCGCCACGCTCGACACGCCCGAACTGGAATACGCCGTCACCGCCGCGCAGGCCGCCTATCGTTCGGCGCAATCCTACGCGGAGTTGCAGCGCTATCGCACCGTCCAAAAATACGATCGGCGCGGTCACAAGTATCTCGAAACCGAACCGCGCGAAGTCGTTCAAAAAGGAGACGCGCTGGCCGCCCGCGCCCAGGCCTCGCTTGAGGTTGCCCAGGCCACCCTGGCTCAATCCACGCTCGCCGCGCCCTTCGATGGGACGGTGGTCGCCATCCATGCGCGGACGGGTGAACTGGCGCAACTGGATCGCCCCGTCCTCACCCTCGCGACCCTCGACCAATTGCAGATCGAAACCACCGATCTCTCCGAACGCGACATCGCCAGGATTCAAGTCGGCCAAACTGCCACCGTCTTCGTGGACGCGCTCGGCGAGAAATTTTCGGCGCGCGTCATCGCCATTGCGCCCCGCGCAAACACCCTCGGCGGCGACGTGATCTACAAAGTGACGCTCGCTTTCGATGAACAACCAATCGGTCTATTATGGGGAATGACCGCCGAAGTGACAATTTCGGCTGAATAAAAAGTAGAGCGAGATAGTATCCCGCTCTACAACTTTATAACGCTCGCCCCCTCCCCCGCTTCGCTGACGAAGATTGCCGCCACTTTGCCTGACCTCGCGCGGTATTCCGCGCCGACGGCTTGCGCGAACGCCTCGGCGGAATCTCTCCGCACGAGGGCGACTGCACATCCGCCGAAGCCCGCGCCCGTCATCCTCGCGCCGAGACATTCGGGACGCGCCTGCGCGGCTTCCACAATCCAATTCAACGCGTCGTTCGTGACTTCAAAATCGTCGCGCAGGCTCGCGTGACTCTCGTTGAACAGTTTTCCGAGCATCACAACATCGTCCGTGCGCATGGCATCCACCGCCCGCAGGACACGCTCGTTCTCTGTGATGATATGCCGGGCGCGTTTCCACGCCAACTCATCCAAGCCTTCCTTCTTTTTTTCTCTTTCTTCAAATTCACCAACGCCGACATCGCGCAATGCCTTAACCCTGAACCAGCGCGCCGCCCTCTCGCATTGCTCCCGCCGCGCGTTGTAAGCCGAATCCACCAGCCCGCGCCGCGTGGACGTATCCATCACCGCCACCGCCACATCCTTCGGCAGGGGAATGTGCTGGTATTCCAGCGACCGGCAATCGAGGAAGAACGCGTGTCCCGCTTTTGCCCCCGCGCTGACAGCCTGATCCATGATGCCGGTCTGCACTTCCAGCCAGTTATTCTCAACACGTTGTCCTATTCTGGCTATACGCAAAACATCCCATTCAAATCCGCTCACGGAGGCGAAGGCGCGCGCGGTCGCCACTTCCAGCGCGGCGGACGAGGAGAGACCTCCGCCGCGCGGCACGTCGCCTGCGAGCACCCCTTCCCAGCCGGTGAGATGGTAATGGGCAAGTTGTAACTCGTGTGCCACCCCTTTGATGTATTCCTGCCAGCGATCTTCGCCGCGGGCGAGGGAATCCAATCCGAAATCGGCGGACAGGTTCAGGTCCAGGGAATGAACGAGGACGCGGCGGTCCGCGCGGGGACGGAGGGCAATCCACACCGCGCGGTCGATTGCCATCGGCAGGACGAATCCCTCGTTGTAGTCCGTATGCTCGCCAATCAGATTCACCCGCCCCGGCGCGCGGACGATGAAATCGGGCGGCGATCGGAAAATGGATTGGAAGGCAATCTGCATGCGCGTCAACATGATCCCATTTTATCAAAAAGGTTGCACACAAAAGCGAAAGCGCGCTAGAATGGGCGCATTCCGCACTTCACAAAAGGAGAATGCCATGTCGGTCTCACAGGTATTGGAAGTTGCCCTTGGGCTCATTTTTGTGTATTATGTGTTAGGCTCGATCATCTCATTTGTGACACGCCTCATCCTCGAATCAGCAGAAACGCGCGGCGCGGCGCTTGAACAGCACTTGAAGAGAATCGCGGGGGAAAAGACCGTTGACCTGACCAATCTGCCGCAACTGAAAGCCCTGCGCCCCATTCGCTACAAAAACTGGCTGGGGGTATTCGGCGCCAGGACGGAGGCCAAGAAATTGGAAAAGGTCCCGGTCGGCATATTGGTGGATGCCTTTTTTGACATGACCGGCCTGACCGGCCGCCCGCAGATCGACGCAGAAGAATTGACGTCCCTGATTGGTCAACTGCCTGAGTCGGAAGCCAAACAGGCCATGCTCAAATGGGTCAACCAGGGTGTGACCAACTTCAACGAACTGCGGAGCCGCGCCAACGACTACTTTAGCGGCATTCTTTCGCAGGCATCGGCCACGTTCAAGGCAAACGCTCGAAGCATCGTGATCATCCTGTCCACCATCCTTGTCTTCGCGCTGGGGACGGATTCGATTCAGATCGCCAAGGATTTATGGAACAACGCCGAGATGCGCGCCGTCGCTGCCGCGCAGGCAACCATGATCGCCCAACAGGAAGGCGGGGACGCGCAAGACCTCAACCAGATCCTTCAACACCTCAGCGAGACGAATATCCGCTTCACCTGGTGGCATCTTCAGGATACCTTCCCCCAGAATTCTGGAACGTCCTGGCTGGAGTTTTCCATCTACAAATTCATCGGGCTGGTAGTGAGCGCCATTGCGGTCTCGCAGGGTTCCTCCTTCTGGTATGACCTGCTGAAAAAGTTGACAGCCTCCCCATCCAGGACAGCCGCCGCGGTGGTTGAAACAGCCACAAGTTGAGGCAAAATCTCCGAGAGAAAACTCTCGGAGATTTTTATTTCGCACTCCATCGCGCGAACACCGCCTGCGAAAGCAGCCTCCCTGCGGACGTTTCGCGGGTCACCAGTTCGCCGCGTTCCACCTCGCCGTCAAAGCCGCGCATCGTCTCCTCCAGCGCCTGCCCCACGTGGATGGCCGAGGCGCGTACCGCGTAGACCGTCGTCACAATGAAGAGTGGACGGTCGGACAAAACTTCGCGGCAGGCATTGAACAGATCAGGCAGGGACTTGTAGACTTCCCACACCTCGCCCTTCGGTCCGCGCCCGAATTTGGGCGGATCCAAAATAATCCCATCGTACTTGACCCCGCGCCGCGCCTCGCGTTGGACGAATTTCAACGCATCGTCCACGATCCAGCGGATGGGACTCGCATCCAGCCCCGACAACGACTGGTTTTCGCGCGCCCAAGCTACGGACTTCTTCGACGCGTCCACGTGTGTGACCTTCGCGCCGGCCGCGGCCAACGCGAGAGTCGCCAGCCCCGTGTAACCGAATAGGTTGAGCGCGTTCACAGGCCGATTCGCTCTTCGGACGGAATCCGCCATCCAGTCCCAGTGTGCGGCGACTTCGGGGAAAACGCCGAGGTGACGGCCGGGCGTCGTCATCGCCCAGAATTTCAAGTTCCCATACTCCATCTGCCAGCGTTCCGAAAATTTTTTCTTCGGGATCCAATGACCGCCACTTTCTTCGTTGGTGGGTTGGAAGAACGCGTGCGCCGCGTCCCAATCTTTTTGCGGAAGGGAGCGGTTCCACATGGCCTGCGATTCAGGTCGGGAGAAAATGCAGGAGCCGAAACGCTCCAGTTTCTGGCCATTGCCAGAATCGAGCAGTTCGTAATCGCGCCAATGGGGAGATTCGAGGAGGAGGAAATTGTTTGACATGTGGGAGATAGCCAAAAGTACCACTTGAAATTCACCCGAATCTAATGTACAATGTGGGAGAAAGTGGTAAGAAGTGGTAAACGCCAGTGAGCGCCGGGTTCGCCCCGGCGTTCACCGCATTAAAAGGACAAGTAGCACAAATGTTCTTAGGTCAATACCAGCACTCCATTGATGACAAGGGCCGCCTGATGGTTCCGGCGCGCTTCCGTGAGTTGCTGGAAGGCGGCGCCTATCTTACCCAGGGGTTTGATAAATGCCTGATGGTGATGACGGAAGCATATTTCCAGCAGGTTTATGAACGCATCAATGCCATGAACCTGACCGACCCGACCGCCCGCATTTTGCGCCGCATGTTGCTCGCCAACGCCTATCCCGTGGAAGTGGACAAGGTGGGGCGAATTCTCGTGCCGGCCAACCTGCGCGAGTTCGCGGCGCTGAATGGCAACGCCGTCATCGCGGGCCAGGGCGGTTACTTCGAGGTCTGGTCTCCCGCCGAGTGGGAGAAGCAGACCGCCGAGATCAACGATATCGAAGCGAACAACCAGCGCTTCGCCACGCTCAATCTTTCAGCAAAATCGTAACGCAAATTGCCAATTTGCGATGGCTAATCATGCCTCGGCAAATCGGCGATTTGCCCTACAAAAATGAAGCACCTACCCGTACTTTACCAGGAGATTATACACGCGTTGCGGCCTCACGCTTCGGGGCGTTATGTGGACGGCACTGTCGGCGCGGGCGGACACGCCCGTGGCATTTTGGAGGCCTGCGCGCCAGACGGCGAACTGCTCGGGCTCGATCTCGACCCGCAGGCGCTGGCGCTGGCCCGAGAGACCTTGGCTCCTTTCGGGGCTCGCGCACATCTGGTCCAGGCCTCCTATACCTCCCTGCCCGAACAGATGAAACGTCTCGGATGGGAGGCGGTGGATGGCATCGTGCTCGACCTCGGACTGTCCTCGATGCAACTCGACACGCCCGAGCGCGGCTTCTCGTTCCAGCACGACGCGCCGCTGGACATGCGCTTCAGTCCGCTGAACCCGACCTCGGCCGCGACGCTGGTCAACACGCTGGATGAGGACGAACTGGCCGACATCCTCTACCGCTACGGCGAAGAATCGGATGGACGCCGCATCGCCCGCGCCATCGTCCACGCGAGACCGCTTCAAACCACCCGTCAGTTGGCTGAGGCCATCGAGAAGGTGATCCCCCGCCGCAAGGGAATCCACCCCGCGACGCGGACGTTCCAGGCCCTGCGCATCGCCGTCAACGAGGAACTCGCGTCGGTGGCGGAGGCGCTTCCGAAAGCCGTGACCGCCCTCAGGTCCGGTGGGAGGCTGGCGGTGATCTCCTTCCACTCGCTGGAGGATCGCATCGTCAAGGATTTCTTCCGTGAGCAGAGCCGCGACCTCGTCAACCCGCCGTACACGCCGATTTATGCAGAGGAACGCAAGGCTGTCTTGAAAGAAATCAATCGCAAGCCCATCACTCCCTCGGACGAAGAGATCGAAGCCAACCCGAGAGCGAGAAGCGCCAAGTTGAGAATTGCAGAGAAACTATGATCAACGTCACCCATCTTACGCACGCATATCGTCAGACCCCGTGGCGGATTCAACGTCAGTGGGCGGGCACGTTTTTGCTTGGCGTGCTTGCGCTTGCCATGATCTCCGCGCTGTATTTGGACGTCACCGCGCAGGCCGCGATTTTGGGACGCGAGATCCAATATCTGCGGGCCGATACAACCGAGATCGAGCATGCGAACGCGGATCTGCAAACGCGGCTGGCGATGCTTTCCTCCGCCGATTCGATGGAACAGCGGGCGCTGGCGCTGGGCTTCCGTCCCGCGAAAGCCGGGGAGATGCATTACCTGGTGGTGCCCGGTTATGCGCGCCCCACGGGAGTACGCCTGGCAAATACGAACCCGCCTGTCAGTGCGCCGTCCACGCCGCCGGAGTACACGCAGTCGCTGCTGGAATGGGTGGCGGCGTACCTGCAACAGCCTGCCAGTGGAGTTGCGGGAGGCGTTTTGCCATGAAAGAATTCTCGATGCGGCAGGAATACGCCTGGCGCTCGATGTTGGTGACGGCGTTCCTGCTCCTCTTTGCCCTACTCGTGCTCGGACAGATCGTCCGCATCCAGGTCAGTCCCGAAGCGCAGATTTTCCGCGACCAGGCCGATAATTACGCCATGGTGAAGAAGACCTTCTACCCGGAACGCGGCGAAATCTACGACCGCGACGGTCACCTGTTGGCCGGGAACGAGACGGTCTACACCGTGGGCGTAAACATCCCCGATATGGTGGATGCATCTGCCATCGCGAGGGAAGTCAGCGGAAAACTGGGGTTGGATTATGAGGAGACTTACCAGAAACTGCTCAATCCCTACGGGCTGGTCTTTGTGCCTTTGAAGAACTTCGTCCGCAGTGACGAACTCGCTCCGCTGAAGACAACATTTGAACAGATGAAAAAAGATGCGGCCGCAGCCTACCAGCCTTCGCCGCTCTCCGGGTTGGAATTCCAGCCGAACCTGCAACGCAGTTACCCCGAAAACGAACTGGCGTCGAATGTCATCGGCTTTTTCAACCGTGACTCGCGCGGCAACTTCGGCGTGGAAGAGAAGTACAATGACTTGCTGGCAGGCACACCCGTTGACGCATGGGTTCCGCAAGACCCCAACCGCGCCGGGGAAATCCCCAAAGTCCCCGACGGCACCACTTTGATCCTCACCATTGATCGCGATCTGCAGGCCGCGGTTGAACGCTCTCTCGATCAGGCGTTATTGGATTACGGCGCGGAAAACGGAACCGTCATCGTGATGAACCCGCGCACGGGCGAAATCCTTGCCATGGCCACCACCCCGCGCCTCAACCTGAACGAGTTTTGGAAATACAGCGAATATTTCAACCAGTCTTACGAATACAATCCCGCCATTTCCATGCAATATGAGCCGGGCTCTGTCTTCAAGATTTTGACGATGGCCGCCGGCCTGGATACGGGGACGGTCGTCCCCAGCACGGTCTACACGGACACCGGCTCCATCGTGGTCGGCGACGTGCTCATCCAGAACTGGGACCGCCGTCCCTGGGGTCCGCAGGACATGATCGGATGCCTGCAACACTCGCTCAACGTCTGCCACGCGTGGCTCTCCACCGCCATGGGACAGGATGTCTTCTACGATTACATGCAACGCTTCGGCATCGGACGCCCCACCGGCGTGGACCTGGCCGGGGAAACGCCGGGCCGCCTCAAGGTGCCGGGCGACCTGGATTGGTATCCCGTTGACCTCGGCACGAACGCGTTCGGTCAGGGCGTGGCGGTCAGCCCCATCCAGATGGTGATGGCGGCCTCCGCGATCGCCAACGACGGGCGCATGGTCACGCCGCATGTTTTATATGGCATGGTCGGCGAGGGCCGGCAGGTCAACATCAACATGGAACCCGCCGGCACGCCCATCCGCCCCGAGACCGCCCACACGCTCAACGAAATGCTGGCGATTTCCCTCGAAAACGAAGCGTCCCTGGCGCTGGTTCCCGGCTACCGCGTGGCAGGCAAGACAGGCACCGCCGAAATCCCGGTCAACGGGTATTACGACAGCAGCCAAACGAATGTATCCTTCATCGGTTGGGGCCCGGTGGACGACCCGCAATTCATGATCTACGTCTGGCTCGAACGCCCCAGCGCGTCCATCTGGGCCAATGACACCGCCGCGCCGCTCTTCTCGGAGGTGGCGCAAAAGGTCGTCATCCTGCTCAACATCCCGCCAGATGCCGTCCGACTTCAAGTTGCCAGCCAATAGGAAATCATGCTCACACTGGCCGATGCTCTCGAAGCCCTCACCAATACCCGTCCGCAGGCGAATCATGTCATCACCGAAGCGGCCATCGACTCGCGCCAGGTCATCCCCGGGGCGCTGTTCGTTGCCATCCCCGGCGAAAATGTGGATGGACATAACTTCGTAGGCGCGGCCTTCCAGCGCGGCGCCTCGTACGCGCTGATCCAGCAGGATGTGGACGCTTCTTTTCGGACCCTCGATCTGCGCGGCGGCCTGCCAGCCGATTCCACGCTGATATTTGATCCTCCCCTCTGCCTGCGCGTGGACAACACCCTCACCGCCCTGCAACAGATCGCGCGTTTCTGGCGCCGCAAACTGAACCTGACCGTGATCGGCATCACTGGTTCGGTTGGCAAATCGTCCACCAAAGAAATGGTGGCCGAAGTGCTGGGGATGCGCTATCGCACGCTCAAAAGCCCGGGCAATCTCAACAACGAGATCGGCCTGCCGCTTTCCATTCTGCGGCTCGGCAGCGGTTACGAACGTGCCGTGCTCGAAATGGGATTCTACGTGCCGGGCGAGATCGCCTTCCTCTGCGACATTGCCCTGCCCTCCATCGGCATCGTGACCAACGTGGGCACCGTCCACGCGGAGCGCGCGGGATCGCAGGAAGCCATCTTCACCGGCAAATCCGAACTGGTGCAATCCCTGCCCCCCGCCCCGCACGGGACGGCCATCCTCAACTTCGACGATCCCTGGGTGCGGAAAATGGAAGAGAAGACCCGCGCCCGCATCTTCTTCTACGGCCTCTCCCCTGAAGCGGACCTGTGGGCCGATGACATTCAAGGCCTCGGGCTGGAAGGCATCCGCTTCAAACTGCATTATCAGTCCGAAACCCTGCATGTGCACGTCCCGCTGATCGGACGGCACTCCGTCCACACGGCTCTGCGCGCGGCCGCGGCGGGACTGGTCGAAGGGCTGACCTGGCAGGAGATCTTCGAAGGCCTGCACCAGGGACATACCCAGTTGCGCCTCGTCGCCGTCCGCAGTCAGACGGGCGCGCTTCTGCTCGATGACACCTACAACGCCTCGCCCGAGTCCATGCTGGCCGCCATCAACCTGCTGGATGAGTTGGATGGCCGCAAGATCGCGGTGCTGGGTGACATGCTCGAACTCGGTCCCTACGAAAAGCAGGGACACGAGATGGTCGGGATGCGCGCGGCGCGCGTGGCGGATGTGTTGCTCACGCTCGGGACGCGCGCCCGCATCATCGCCGAAGCCGCCCGAAGGTCCGGGATGGAGCGGACGAGCATCCACGAATATCAAGAGATCGGGTCCATCGTCGCCTGGCTGGAAAAGAATCTCACCTCTGACGACGCAGTCCTCATCAAAGGCTCGCACGGCCTCCGCATGGATCGCATCGTGGCCGCGCTGGAGGTACGTTCATGAATCAAATGCCGCTCTCGCTCAGCCTGGCGGTACTGGCCTTCATGATGACGGTCATCTGGGGCGGGCCACTGCTTCGCATTTTGCGGCACTTCAAAGTGGGCAAGATCATCCGCGTGGAGGAACCCGGCATGCACGCGGTGAAGATGGGAACGCCCACCATGGGCGGCGTGATGTTCATCGCGCCCGTGGTTTTGCTGACCCTGCTGTTGAACGCCTCCAGTCTGGCGGGCGTGGAGGGCATCGGGCGCTCCATCCTTCTGCCTTTGGTGGTGATGACCTCCTTCGCCATCCTCGGCGCGGTGGACGATTGGGAGGGCGTCCGCGGCCCGCGCAAGGGCGAAGGGATGCGCTCGCGCACCAAGTTCATCATCCAGGTGGCGCTGGCGTTCGGCGCGGCCTACGCGCTCAAATATCTTCTGCAAGCGCCCGACCTGTACCTGCCCGCCTATCCCATCGAAATCAGGCTTGGCTTTTGGTATATCCCGATCGCGGCCTTCATCATTGTCTCGATGGCGAACGCGGTCAACTTCACCGACGGGCTGGATGGGCTGGCTGGCTTGATTGCCGCCACCGCCTTCGTCGCGTACGGCGGCATCGCCCTCATGCAGGGACAAACGTACGTGGCGCGTTTCTGCTTCATCATGGTCGGCGCATTGTTTGGCTTTTTGTGGTTCAACGTTCATCCCGCCATGTTGTTCATGGGCGATACCGGTTCCCAGGCCCTCGGAGCGACCCTGGCCGTCATCGCACTGATGACCGGACAATGGGGCGTCCTGCCCGTGATTGCCATCATCCCGGTCAGCGAGATCGTCAGCGTGGTGATCCAAATCGCATATTTTCGTGCCACCAAAGGCCGCCGCTTTTTCAAAATGACCCCCATCCACATGCACTTCGAACTGCTCGGCTGGAGCGAGACGCAGGTGGTGCAACGGTTTTGGTTGATTGGACTGCTGGCCGCCATGGTCGGTGTCGGATTGGCATTGGTGTAACGATGAAAGACTGGACTGGCAAACGCGTTCTCATTCTCGGCGCGGCGCGGCAGGGACAAGCCCTGGCGCGCTGGCTGGCGCGTCACGGCGCCCGCGTGACCTTGAACGACCTGCGTCCGCTCGACGATATGCGCGCCGTCCAGGCCTCTCTCAGCGACGTGGACGCGGAGTGGGTGCTGGGCGGGCATCCGCTCGAACTGCTCGACCGCGTGGACCTCATCTGTCCCTCGGGCGGCGTGCCGCTCACCCTGCCCATCGTGGCCGAAGCGCTCAAGCGCGGCATCCCCTTCTCCAACGATACACAGATCTTCCTCGAGGCCGCGCCCTGCAAGACCATCGGCATCACCGGCTCGGCAGGCAAGACCACGACAACAACGCTGGTCGGCGAGATGGCAAAGTTGGCGTTTTCAAAAGGAACCGTTTACATCGGCGGCAACATCGGCGATCCGCTCATCAACTACGTGGATGACATGACCCCCGACGATCTCGCCATTTTGGAAATCTCCAGTTTCCAACTCGACCAGATGACCATCTCCACCGACGTGGCGGCCATTCTCAACGTCACGCCCAACCATCTCGACCGTCACGGAACGATGGAGGCATACACCGCCGCCAAAGCGCGCCTGTTCGATTTTCAGACGAAAAACAGCGCCGCCATCCTCGGACGCGACGACCCGGGCAGTTGGGGACTGCACGGCCGCGTCCATGGAAAATTGTACGGCTTCAGCCTCTCTCCTCTCGACGAGGGACTCGACGGCTCTTACCTTGACGATGGCCTGCTCGCGCTCCGAGACGGGTTTGCCTACATTCCGTTGCTGGTGCGCGAAAAGATCCAGTTGCGCGGCGACCACAACGTGAGCAACGTGCTGGCGGCCTTCGCCATCGGTCACGCGGCGGACTTTCCGCTGGATGCCATGTTGACCGCGGCGGAAGAGTTTCGCGGCGTGCCGCACCGACTGGAATTCGTCCGCGAGTGGAACGGTTCACGCTGGTACAACGACTCGATTGCCACCGCTCCTGAACGGACGATGGCCGCCATCCGCTCGTTCGAGGAGTCGATTGTCCTTCTGCTCGGCGGACGCGACAAGAATCTGCCGTGGAAGGAACTGGCGGACCTCGTCCACCAGCGCGTGGAGCACGTGGTGCTTTTCGGGGAGGCCGCGCCGCTCATCGAGGCCGCGCTCGGCCCAACGTCAGGAAAGACGCGCACACAAGTCCGATGCGCGGGTCTGCGCGAGGCGGTGGACCGCGCCGCGCAGGTGGCGGAGAGCGGGTCGGTCATCCTGCTCTCGCCGGGCGGCACAAGTTTCGACGAATTTACCGATTTTGCTGAACGCGGAGAAAGGTTCAAGAAATGGGTGCAGGAACTTTTGTGACTTCATCGAATTACGCGAACGAGGAGCGCCCCGCCCCGGCCCGCAGTGTGGATTTGCCTTTCCTGCTGGCGTTGATCGGTTTGCTGGTGTTCGGGTTGATCGTGCTCTTTTCGGCCTCCTGGGATTTTTCGCTGGAGATGCTGGGCAAGAAACCGACGTACATGTTCAGCCGTCAACTGCTCTGGCTGGGCATCGGCATCGTCGGCGTCTACGTGCTTTCACGCTTCGATTATCACCACTGGAGCAAACTGGTGGTGCCGGTCACGTTCCTGACCATTTTGATGCTGAGTGCGGTATTGCTGACGAATGAAATCCGTTTCGGCGCGAAACGCGCCATTTTCTCTGGATCGGTACAGCCCTCGGAACTGGCAAAACTCATCAGCATCATTTATCTGGCGGTCTGGCTGTATGCCAAGCGTGCCAGCCTGCGCGTGTTCAGCCTCGGCTTTTTGCCATTGAGCATCATCCTGGGTATTTTCGGCGGTTTGATCTTTTTACAGCCCGACCTGAGCGCGGCGGGGACTGTGCTTTTGATGGGCGGCCTGCTCTTCTTCATTGCAGGCGGCGACTTGAAACAGATTTTTGTCATGCTCCTGGTCACCCTGTTTGTCGGTTGGCTGGTGGTGCAAGTGAGCGAGACCGGCCAGAAGCGCATTGCCGATTTCATCCTTGGCATCAAAGACCCCACGCAGGCTTCCTATCATGTGCTGCGCTCGTTCGAGGCCATCGTGGGAGGCGGGGTTTTCGGCCGTGGGCTGGGGCAATCGCTGAGCAAATTCACCGGCCTGCCGGTCCCGCCCACCGACAGCATCTTCGCCATCGTGGTCGAAGAACTGGGACTGGTCGGCACGATCTTCCTGATCGGTTTGTATGCCCTGCTCATCTGGCGCGGACTGGTGATCGCCCGCCGCGCGCCCGACATGCTGGGGACGCTCCTCGCCTTTGGGTTGGTATTGTGGATTGGCATGGAGGCTTTGATCAACATGGCTGTGATGGTGGGGTTGCTGCCCTTTGCAGGCAACGCCCTGCCTTTCGTCAGCGCGGGCGGCTCGAACCTGACCACGATGCTGGCGGCGGTTGGAATTGTGATGAACGTCTCGCGGCAGCGCGGGGCGACAACTCATACGGACGATGAATGGAGGTCCTTCGGTGCGACTTTTGATCTGCGCGGGCGGAACGGGCGGAGGCGTGTATCCCGCCCTGGCCGTGCTTGACGCGTTCCGTGCGGAACACCCCGCGTCCGAGATTTTGTGGGTCGGCGGTGAAGGCGGCATGGAGGAGACTCTCGTGAAACGGATGAGCATCCCCTTCCGCGCCATCCCCGCCGCGGGCGTGCACGGAGTCGGTCTGCGCGCTCTGCCGGGCAACCTCGGCAAATTGGCGCGTGGATTTGCCGCCTCGCGCCGCATCCTGCGCGAGTTCCGTCCCGACGCGCTGTTCTTCACGGGAGGCTATCTCGCCGCGCCGATGGCCCTGGCTGGGATGAACATCCCGACCCTCCTGTACGTCCCCGATATCGAGCCCGCGCTGGCGCTCCGAACCATCGCTCGTTTCGCGGACCGAATTACGGTCACCGCTTCCGAATCGAAAAGCCACTTCCCCTCCCGCGCCCGCGTGGTGGAGACGGGTTACCCCGTCCGCGCGGATCTGCTGAAATGGGATCGCGCCTCCGCTCGCAAGGCCTTGAATTTGCACGACGAGAAACCCGTCCTGCTGGTGACGGGCGGAAGCCGCGGGGCTCGCTCCATCAACCGGGCGGCGCTGGCGAGTCTGCCGTCCCTGCTCGAGATCGCGCAGGTGATCCACGTCAGCGGCCAACTGGACTGGCCGACCGTCGAGGCCGCGGCCAACTCACAGTCACGCGAGATGCGGCGCGATTATCACGCGTATCCCTATCTGTACGAGGAGATGGGCGCGGCGCTGTCCGCGTCGGACCTGGTGGTCTCGCGGGCGGGCGCGTCGTCGCTGGGAGAATATCCCCTGCTGGGTTTGCCTGCCGTGCTCGTCCCGTATCCCCATGCGTGGCGGTATCAAAAGGTCAATGCCGATCATCTTGCCAGCCGCGGCGCGGCCGTTGTGCTGGAAGACCATCGTCTCAAAGAGGAACTCTTCGATCGGGTGCAATCGCTTTTGAACGATACAGTGAAACGCGAAGGAATGCGAAAGGCTATGCGCGCGTTGGCACATCCACAGGCGGCCCGTCAGATCGCGCAACAATTATTCGAGTTAGCCAAAGAGGTGCGTCCATGATCAGTCTTACAAGCGTTTTCTGGATGTATGTCATCCTGTTCGCTGTCATTGGTTTCCTGCGCGGCTGGGCCAAGGAATTGCTGGTCGGGTTTGCTGTGGTAGTGGCAATTGCGTTCAACCAGCTCCTGGAAAAGTACGCCCTTCCCGATTCAATGACAGGCACAGACATGACCCTGTTTTGGATCCGCGTAATAATTTTGGGAGTCCTGGTATTTTTTGGCTACCAGACCGTCATCAGCATCGCCCGCTTCCAGAATGCTGGCCGCCGGGAACGTTTGCAGGATTCGCTTTTCGGTATGTTCCTGGGCGCCTTGAACGGCTATCTCGTGATGGGCACGTTCTGGTCTTACTGGCACGAAGCCAACTATCCGCCAGGGACCATCGTACGGGACGGAGGCGCGGCCATCGAGCGCTCCATTAAAACTTTGATGGACTACATGCCGCCGCACCTGATGGGCGAACCCACGATCTACTTCGCGGTCATCATCGTGCTGATCTTCATCCTGATCGTTTACGTTTAGCAACCGCTAAGCGCCAACTGCCAATCGTCAATCGCTAATTGCCAAACACTATGACACACGTCCACTTCATCGGCATCGGCGGGACAGGATTATCCGCCATCGCGCGCGTCCTGCTGGAGATGGGATTGACCGTCTCTGGCTCGGACCGTGTGCTGTCTCCCTTTGCCGAGCAACTCAAACGGGACGGCGCCACCGTCTACACCGGTCACAACGCCCAAAACGTGACCGGCGCGGACTGGGTGGTGCGTTCCTCTGCCGTCGCGGACGACAACCCCGAGGTCCAGGAAGCCCGCAAGCGCGGCATCCCCGTCTACAAACGCGCAGACTTCCTCGGCCGTCTCATGGAAGACAAGATCGGCATCGCCGTCGCTGGCACGCATGGCAAGACCACCACTACCGCCATGATCGCGTGGATGCTCTTCGCCCTCGGACGCGACCCCTCCTTCATCATCGGCTCCACCCTGACGAATCTCAAGACCAACGCGCGGGCAGGACGCGGCAAACCCTTCGTCATCGAAGCAGACGAGTACGACCGCATGTTCCTCGGGTTGAAGCCCTTCCTTGCCATCGTCACCAACATCGAACACGATCATCCCGACTGTTATCCCACCTTCGAGGATATGTTCTCCGCTTTCGAGTCCTTCGCCAAACTCATCCCCGCCGATGGAACCCTCATCGCCTGTCTCGACGATCCCGCGGCGAACACGCTTTTGGCCGGCGCACGCAAGGCAGGCAGGAACGTATTGGGCTATGGCTTGCAGGGCGAACAGACTCTCAACGCTCCGCAATTCACACTGGCGCGCAACTTGAAAGCCAATCAACGCGGCGGTTTCGATTTCGAGGCAGTCTCCAACCTCTTCCCTGAGACCGAATCCATTCCCGTCTCTCTGCAGGTGCCCGGCAAACACAACGTGCAAAATTCCCTGGCCGCGCTCTCCGTGGCCGCGTTGCTGGGACTTCCGCCCAAAAAGGCCGCCGAGGCGCTGGGTGAATTTCGCGGTGCAGGCCGCCGCTTCGAAGTGCTGGGCGAGGCAAACGGCATCACCGTCATCAACGACTACGGCCACCACCCCACCGAGATCAAGGCCACGCTTGCGGCTGCGCGGGCACGCTACGCAGGCCGGCGCATCTGGGCGGTGTGGCAGCCGCACACCTACTCGCGCACGCAGACCCTCTTCGACCAATTCGTCAAAGCCTTTGGCGATGCCGACGAAACGCTCGTCACCGAAGTCTATGCCTCGCGCGAAGCCAAACAGGATTTCACCAGCGCGATGGTGGTCAGTTCCATGCATCACCCCTCGGCGCATTTTACGGCCACATTGGATGACACGACGAAGTACCTGCTCGAACATCTCCGTCCCGGCGACGTGCTTATTGTCTTCTCCGCCGGGGATGCCGACCAGGTCAGCGCGCAAGTGCTGGCTGGATTATCGTAGCGCAGGATTAATCTTGCGGTACAACGAGGTGAATTATGACCAGGAAAGATGAAACCCGCCGCTTCGAATCTGTGACGTTGGGCCTGCCTCCGCTCAAAATGGTGTTGGTCCACGCGGACAAGGAGCCCGTCCGACGCGCCGCCAAAAAGACGGTCATGCCGCGCAAGTCACAAAAGGATTTGGACAACTTGAAAGCGGTCATCAAGTTGATTGACCACCTGACCGAGACCGACTAACCGAGCAGAAACCGATGACAATGCTTCCCGCCCTGCGCGCCGCTTTTGGAGAACGACTGCAAGAGAATGTGCCTCTTGCGGCGTACACGTCCGCGCGCATTGGCGGCCCGGCAGACGCGTTGATCATCGCCAGGTCTGCGGACGAACTCGCGGAGACGGTGACGCGTCTATGGGAGATGGACGCGCCCTACACCATTCTCGGCGGCGGATCGAACGTCCTCGTCAGTGACAAGGGCGTGCGCGGCGTCGTCGTGTTGAACCGGGCGAAGGAGATCCGCTTCGAGACCGGCGACCCGCCCAAGGTCTGGGCGGAGGCGGGAGCGGCGTTCAGCAACCTCGCGAACCGCGCGGCCGACCTGGGTCTCGCGGGACTCGAATGGGCGGCCACCGTCCCTGGCACGGTCGGCGGCGCGGTCTACGGCAATGCGGGCGCGTTCGGCGGCGATATGGCGGACAGTCTCATCGAGGCCGAGTTGCTGACCCAGAATGGCCGCGAGCGTTGGCCTGTGGATAAAATGGAGTACGGATACCGCACCAGCGTGCTGAAACGCTCCACCTTAAAATTTGTCATTCTGTCCGCGGAAATGCGTTTGAGCCATAGCACAAAAGAGGCAGTCCGGTTTAAAATGACCGAATTCGTTGCCAAACGCAAATCCAGCCAGCCGCCCGGCGCGAGCATGGGTTCGATGTTCAAGAATCCGCCGGGAGATTTCGCCGGGCGATTGATCGAAGCCGCAGGGTTGAAAGGTTCGCGCGTCGGCAATGCCGAGATCAGCGCCGTGCATGGAAATTTTTTCGTCAACCACGGCGATACGAAGGCGAGCGATGTTTTTGAGTTGATCAAGTTGACACAGAAAGCGGTCATGGAAAGATTTAACGTATCGCTGGAATTGGAAATTGAATTGGTTGGTGAATGGTGAGTACTGCGTATTGCGTACTGCGTATTGCG
>DYKX01000010.1:0-14663 GCA_020722375.1 Anaerolinea thermophila | reverse complement strand
GTACTGCGTATTGCGTACTGCGTATTGCGCACTGCGTAACGGAGCGATGATGGAGAATTTTGTCAATTTTCAGGAATGGTTAACAACTGTATCGCCAACACTAAAAGGCGACACGTTATGGAAGATGAAGGTTTATCAAGTGGCAGTTTTTATCGGCGATCTTGCCTGGCCTGACGTAACAAAGTTGATGCACGATCGCAGAACCATCGGTTTATCCGACCAATTGTATGAAGCCATTGGTTCAGTAAGCGCAAATCTCGCCGAAGGCTATTCGCGCAGTTCAGGTAAAGACCGCGCCAGATTTTATGAATACTCCCTTGGTTCCGCCCGTGAAAGCCGCGACTGGTATTTTAAAGGACGTCATAATCTTGGCAACGAAGTGGCAGAACACCGAATGCAACTTTTAACACAAATCATTAAACTGCTTCTCACCATCACCCCTGAAGAACGCGCTCGCACAATTCGCGAAGAAGAAGCAAAATATCAAACAGCCTCAGAATTGACCCTCGACCAGCTCCTCGAAAAAGCGCCGCTACCCTAATTCATTACGTAATACGCAACACGAAGTACGCAATATGCCAACTACCCCTTCCCAAAAACTCCGCATCGCCATCCTCTTCGGTGGTCGTTCGGGCGAGCATGAAGTCTCGTTGATGTCGGCGCGCTCGGTGATCAACGCGCTCGACCCCGCCCGTTACGAGATCTTCCCCATCGGCATCACCCACGCGGGGAACTGGCTGGTCGGCGAAAATGTATTGGACAAACTGGCGCAGGGCAAAACCGATGCGCTCGACCACGCCTTCATCTTCCCCGAACCCGACCATCCAGGCCTTTATGCAATACGCAATACGAAACACGTAAAAGTTTCCGACATTGATGTTTATTTCCCCGTCCTGCACGGGACCTTCGGTGAAGACGGCACCATGCAGGGACTCTTCGAACTGGCCGATGTCGCCTACGTGGGCGCGGGCGTGGTCGGTTCATCCGTCGGCATGGACAAGGGCATCTTCAAGGATGTGATGCGCGCCAACGACATCCCCGTGGTGGACTGGATCATCCTGCGCCGCGCGGAGATCGAAAAAGATATGGAGGCCGCCATCCGCAAGGCTGAAATGCTGGGCGCCTATCCGCTGTTTGCCAAACCCGCCAATCTCGGCTCCTCGGTGGGAATTACCAAATGCAACAACCGCGCCGACCTGGGCGAAGGATTGATGGAAGCCGCGGCCTTCGACCGGCGAATCCTCGTCGAACGCGGTGTGGTCAATGCGCGCGAGATCGAAGTCAGCGTGCTGGGCAACGACGAGCCGATCGCATCCGTGCCGGGCGAAGTGTTGCCGAGCCGCGAGTTCTATTCGTACGAGTCGAAATACGTGGACGGCACAAGCGGACTGGTCATCCCCGCGCGGATCCCCGAGGAGACCGCGAATCAGATTCGCGAACTGGCCGTCCGCGCTTACAAGGCCATTGATTGCGCGGGCATGGCGCGCGCCGATTTCTTCGTCGAAAAAGAGACGGGCCGCGTCCTGCTCAACGAATTGAACACCCTGCCCGGCTTTACGAGCATCAGCATGTATCCCAAACTCTGGGATGCGACGGGCATTCCGTATCCCGAACTGGTGGACCGCCTGATCCAACTTGCGCTGGAGCGCAAAGCGGAACGCGACCACACCACGCGTGAATTTCGGAGGAGCGAGTGACGGACAAAGAGACTCCCAGCCGCTCCGAGATCGTGCGACAGCGGCGAAAGAAGGATGAAGCCCGCCGCCTGACGCGCATCCCCCGGCGCGCCTCGCAACCGACTCCGACCCTGCCGCGTCGCGGCGTGACGTTGGACGCGTCCACCCAGCGCGTGAAACCGCAGGCTAAACCGGTCCGCACGTATGAAGCGATGGCCGCGGCCGCGCCGGTGGCGGGTCCGATGCGCGATGTACGCGCCCCTGCCCTGCCCCGCTTCCGCGTCGGCTGGAGACTGTTGTCGTTTTTCCTCGTGGTACTGTTCGGCGCGGGCATTTACTTTGCGTGGACTCTTCCCCAGTTCCGCGTCCCCGCCGCGACGTTAGTCGGCAACCAGATGCTGGGCGCGGAGGAAGTCGAATCGGTCCTGCGCCTGAACGGCGCGCCCGTCTTCCTCGTGGTCCCTGCGGACGCGGAACACGCGTTGCGGCTCAACTTCCCCGAGATCACGTCGGTGAAGGTGACGGTGGAACTGCCGAACAAGGTCATTGCGACCATCACCGAGCGGCAGCCTGTCATCCGCTGGGAGCAGGACGGCGGATACGCGTGGGTGGACGCGGAGGGCGTGGCCTTCCGTCCACGCGGCGAGAGGAACGATCTGGTGGTGGTCAGCGCGTCAGGATCGCCGCCCGCCGGCCAAAAGTCCGCGAACGACCCGCTGGCCCCCGTCCCATACGTCTCGGCGGAGATCATCGAGTCCATTCGCCAACTCGCGCCGTACGTCCCGCAGGGTTCCGTCCTGCTGTACAACCCGAAGTTCGGGATGGGCTGGGTGGACGCGCGCGGCTGGACGGTCTGGTTCGGGTCGAAGTCCGCGGAGACCGACATGAAGTTGCGTGTCTATCAGGCGCTGGTCGATTCGCTGGCGCAACGCGGCATCACCCCTTCGTTCATCAATGTGGCGTACCCCGGTGCGCCATACTACCGATTAGGTCAATGATATGGATGAAATTGTTGTAGGCATCGACGTCGGCACGACCAAGGTCTGCACGCTGGTGGGGCGCGTGGAGGATGGCAAGTCCATCCGCATTTTGGGCGTGGGCATCGAGGCGTCGGAAGGAATCAAAAAAGGCAACATCGTGGACCTGAACGCGGCCACGCAGGCCATCCGCCGTTCGGTGCAGCGCGCCGAGGCAACGTCTGGCCTGGAGATCACGAGCGCGCTGGTGAGCCTGGCGGGCGCGCACGTCTCGTCGGTGAACTCGCGCGGGACGACGGGCATCCGCGGCGGGGTGGTGGATGAAATGGATGTGTACAACGCCCTCGATCAGGCGCGTGCCATTGCGATCCCCTCGGACCGTGAGATCGTCCACGTCATCACGCGCGGATTCTCCATTGACGGGCAGGACGGCATCCGCCAGCCCATCGGCCTGCATGGCTACAAATTGGAAGTGGAGACGCACATCATCACCGCCTCCACCGCCACCGTGGACAACCTGCGTCAATGCGTGGGCGCGGCGGGCGTGAAGGACATGCAGTTTGTTTTGAATCCGCTCGCTTCGGGCGAGGTGACGCTGACCGAGAATGAACGCGAAATGGGCGTGGCGGTCTGTGACATCGGCGGCGGGACGACCGACCTGGCAATCTACGTCAACGGTGACGTGTGGCACACGATGGTGCTGGCCGTGGGCGGAAACCACGTTACACAGGATATCGCGCACGGATTGCGCCTGCCTGTAAGTCAGGCCGAGGAAGTGAAGAAACAGCAGGGTCACGCGTTGCGAAGCGAAGTGGGACCCGAGGAATACTTCAGCATTCGTCCGTTCGGCGAAGATCACGCGGTGCAGATCAACCGTCAGGATTTATCCCATATTATCGAAGCGCGTGTAATGGAGATCTTCAAACTCATCCATCAGGAGATCAAACGCTCTGGCTATGACGGTCTCCTGCCCGCAGGCATTGTGTTGACGGGCGGCACTTCGATGCTGCCTGGCATCAAACGACTCGCCTCGAGCGTGATGGGACTCCCCGTCCGCGCCGCGCAGCCAGAGAACCTGATCGGCCTCGTGGATAAGTTGAACTCGCCGATGTTTTCCACCAGCGTCGGACTCCTGCACTGGGGATTCCAGGCGCATGATGGCGAATCCACTCACAAACGCGGACGCAAGCACCGCGCGAAAGGAGAACCAAATATGGTCTTTGCAAACATCAAGGAATGGATCAAGAGGTTGTTGCCATAACCTCACCCCCTGCCCCTCTCCCAATGGGAAAGGGGAGAGAAGTGGAAGTACTTTTTACCCTACGCGCAAAATCACTTTGCCTGTATAATCGCGAAAGGAGAAGCCCTATGGACGCGAACAAAACAGCACGAAACATGTCAACCGAATCATACGCACGCATCAAGGTCATCGGCGTGGGAGGCGGCGGATCGAACGCCGTCAACCGCATGATGGATGAAGGCATTCAAGGCGTGGAGTTCATCTCCGTCAACACCGACGCGCAGGCGTTGATGCTCTCGAAGGCGCCCATCCGAGTCCGCCTCGGGGACAAGTTGACGCGCGGCCTCGGCGCGGGCGGCGATCCCGAGATCGGGCGCAAGGCCGCGGAGGAAACCGCCGACGAGTTGTACAACGTGCTCAAAGGCTCCGACATGGTCTTCGTCACTGCGGGCATGGGCGGCGGCACCGGCACGGGCGCGGCTCCCATCGTCTCGCAGATCGCCAAAGAGTCGGGCGCATTGACCATCGGCGTCGTGACGCGCCCCTTCACCTTCGAAGGCATGAGGCGACAGCAGTCTGCGGAACAGGGCATCGGCAAACTTAAAGAACACGCCGATACGCTGATCGTCATTCCGAATGACCGCCTGCTCCAACTCGCGGATAAACGCGCCAGCCTGCAGGACTCCTTCCGCATGGCCGATGAAGTTCTCCACCAGGGCATTCAGGGCATCTCCGAACTCATCACCACGCCTGGTCTCATCAACCTGGACTTCGCCGACGTGCGCACGATCATGGGCGAAGGCGGGGCGGCTCTCATGGCAGTCGGTCACGGCGAAGGCGACGAACGCGCCCGCAAAGCCGCCGAACAGGCCATCTCGAGTCAACTGCTCGACATCACCATTGACGGCGCGCGCGGCGTCCTGTTCAACGTGACAGGCGGCCCGAACCTGACCCTCTTCGAGGTCAACCAGGCCGCGGCCATCATCCGCGAGACGGCGCATCCCGATGTGAACATGATCTTCGGCGCGGTCATTGACCCGAACATGGGCGACGAAGTCCGCATCACGGTCATCGCGACGGGATTCGAGCGCGGCGGACTCCCCCGACGCGTGCTCGAACGCCCCACCACGACGCGCCGCTCGGAACCTGTCTCCCAGCCCGCGCATTTCATCCGTCCGCTGGAAAACGTCTCGGTGGCCGCGTCCACCGACCCGAAGTCGGAAGCGGGAGGCAAATCCACGCCGCCCGCCGGCTTCGGAAGCGACGATCTCGATATCCCGACCTTCCTGAGAAATCGAAGGTAGATGAAAGCAGAGAGACCCTAAAGGTTCGCAAAACCTTTAGGGTCTTTTTTGATTCGTGCTAAAATTGCCGCATGGAAAAAGCGCGACTCCCCTCCCCTGCCGAGCATCCATCCTATCAACAACATCGCCGCCAGTTGTGGACGCAGATTCTGATTCCCATTCTGGTCGTGACGCTCATCCTGTTGGCTGTGACCGTCATCACATCCATCGCCACCTTCCGCGGCAATGGCGAGGTGGAACGCTGGGCGGCCATTTCAACGATATGGATCATCCTGCCCCTCCTGAGCGCGGGATTGCTTGTGCTCATTTTCTTCGTCGCTCTCATCTACGGCCTGGCGAAACTGCTGGCGATCCTTCCTCCCTACTCAGGACAGGCGCAGAAGATCGTGTGGCGCATCGAAGGGATCGTCAGGCGTTTCACGGATGGAGCCGTCAAGCCCTTTCTTGCATGGGAAGGCATCACAGCCGCGGTCAAACGCTTGACTGGAATAAAATAGGAAAGGTGAATCCATGAAAAACAAAGGACGTTTTCTTCTGGCTGGCACGGTAATCGGCGCGGTCACCGGTCTTATCGCCGCCGCGATGCTCGCCCGCCGCGCCGAGCGAAATGAACGCTCCACGGCCATCACCACCAGCGATGGCATGAAAATCGGCGCGCTCCTGTTCGGCTTGCTGCGCGCGATCGCGTCCATTGGCGACGATTAGTTTTCCGTCGAGGCGGGGATGGAAAACAACTCCTTTGAATGGGATGACGAGAAAGCGGAGAGCAATCTTCGCAAACACTCGGTCAGTTTCGATGAAGGCGCAACAATATTCGATGATCCACTCGTTTCAACCATTTTTGATCAGAGACATTCTGTTGAAGAACAGAGATTTATCGCAATTGGAATGTCTGTTGATGGAAATTTGCTGGTTGTTTCCTATGTTGAACGAGATGAAAGAGTTCGCCTGATCAGTTGCCGCAAGGCAACAAAAGCCGAAAGATATGATTATGAAAACAACTGAAAACGACGACTTGCTCCCTGAATACGATTTTAGTAAAGCCGAGCGCGGCAAACATTATCGTCCCTTGCACAAGGGCTATACTGTCCATGTGCATAAGAAAGATGGAACCACCGTCATCAATCACTACAAACTCGAAAAAGGGACAGTATTGCTCGAACCTGACGTGCGCGCCTATTTTCCAGATTCCGAATCTGTTAATGCCGCGTTGCGATCTCTTATTCATTTAATTACAGAGATGCCGCATCCTGATAAACCTTATGAACGACGCGCTACAACTACCAGGCAAGTTGCCGAGAAGAAATAGAAGCGCCACATCGAGATAAGACCGAGGTCCGAATCCTCGGTCTTTTTTTCAAAAGGAGAACCCCTTGTCTTCCAATCCAATTGTCTGGTGGGAATTTGCCACCCACGACGCGGAAAAGACGGGGAAATTCTTCCGCGAGGTGTTTGATTGGCAGATCGACTTCGACGAGAAGGTCGGCTTCTTCAAGATGCGCCGCGGCCGCCCACCGAGGCAGTGACGGTGATCTCCTGACCCTCGAAGCAAATGGGAGGTTCCGACTTTTGAAGCCTGTTTTGAAGCCTGCTTTGTAGAAAATAGGGGTAACGTTCACAAGACGAAATCTCATTTTGGTAGTGGTTCAAAGTAAGTGACGATCCTCAACGCGAATTTCGCAAATGTGCGAATGCCGCGAATTCCTTCTGGATTTATTCGTAAAATTCGCCAATTCGCGCCACACCTGCACTGCACCGAACGCAGTGCGGTGCAAGTGTTCGCGTTCCAAAATCGAAAGTCACACCTCGGCATCACTTACAAGTAGACCACCACCCTCATTTTTTCTCAAGGAGGAACGTTCGTATGGCATCCCGCATCAAGGCAATCGGCGCACTGCCGCGACAACATCGGCAAGAGCGGCGATGAATTGACAACGCTCTGGAACGAAAAGCGCCCCGAAGACCCCGTTGCAGAGTAATCCACCCCCAAAAGGACAGTCACTGGGTGGGTGGCTGTCTCTTTCAATTCTGCCATGCTTTTATCATTGCACGTCTGGACAATTAAAGGTTTAATGAACAGGAAGGCCAATTTATGGCCCCTCCCATGAAAGGTCATCGGGATTAATCTTTGTTTTATTTTCCATAGATTATAGACATGTCCGCTAAATCCGATCCCTCCAAACTTCCTCCCGCCGTCCCCTCCGAGCCGTTCCAGTTGCTCTTTCAAAATCATCCCCTCCCCATGTGGATCTATGACCTGAAGACGCTGGCCTTTCTCGAAGTGAACGACGCGGCTGTGGAAAAATACGGCTACTCCCGCGAAGAATTCCTGCGGATGACGCCCAAGGACATCCACCCTGTGGAGGAATTATCGCGGCTGGAGAAGGATGTGCAGCGGAAACGTCCCACGCTTCAACATTCGGGAGAGTGGAAACACCAACTCAAGAATGGGCGCGTCATTGACGTGGAGATCACCTCCCACACGCTGGAATACAACGGGCGAAAAGCCGTCCTCGTCACCACACAGGACATCACCGAGCGCAAGCAGGCCGAAAAAGCCCTGCGGGAAAATGAAGAACTGCTCCGCGAGGCGCAGGCCGTGGCGAGGCTGGGCTCGTATCTGCTCGATATCCCCAGCGGAATGTGGAAGAGTTCCGATGTGTTGGATGAAGTGTTCGGCATAGGAGAGGGGTTTGACCGTTCGGTGGAAGGCTGGATCTCACTGGTCCATCCCAAAGACCGCCAGATGATGTCCAAACACCTTGCCGACGAGGTGATCAGGCAGGGCAAAGAGTTCGACAAGGAATACCGCATTATCCGTGCCAGCGATCACATCGAGCGCTGGGTGCATGGAATGGGCAAACTGGATTTCGATGCGGACGGTCAACCGATCAAGATGCACGGGACCATTCAGGATATCACCGAACGCAAACGTCACGAACATGAATTAGAAGCGGAAGCCATGCTCGCCCAATCGCTGAGCGCCACGCTCGAATTACAGCCCCTTCTGGAACAGGCGCTGAAGGCCGCGCGTCACGCCATCCCCGCGGCAGAAAAAGGCAGTCTGGCATTGATGGTGGACGAGGACCACTTACGAGTGCGCGCAGCGGATGGCTACGCGGAAGAGGGGGTAGTGGGATACACCTACCCCATCACGTGGGGATATGCCGGGCGCGCGGCGCGCGAACGATCCCCCCTGCTCATTCCCGATATTCAGGATCAACCCCACTTAAAACAAGATGCCGAGAGAGCGCACATAAAGGAAGTTCTCGGATTGCGAAGCGCCATCGCCGTCCCGCTGGTAGTCCACGAATCGATCATCGGCGTCCTGTCGCTGGAAAGCACGCGGCCCGATGCCTTCCAGGAGGAAGACCTGCGCATGCTGGTCAATTTTGCCGTCTCCACCGCGCTCATCGTGGAACGCGCCCGTCTGTTCGGAGAGACCCGCCGCCGCGCCACCGAAAACGCCGCATTGTTGCAGACCTCCCTGGCCTTGACCGACCTCAACCTGAAAAACATTTTGCAAACCATCGGGGAACGCGCCAGCGCCCTCTTTGAATCGAACGCCTGCCGCATCTTCCTGACCGAGGAGGCGGACCCAACCACCCTCCGCTGTGCCCTCGCCCTGGGCGAAAACCAGGAGGCCCTGCTCGGGCTGAAGGTCAAGTTTGGAGAAGGCGTCACAGGAAGCGTGGCCGCCCAGGGTCAGGCCGAGATCGTCAATGATATGCAAAACGACCCGCGCGCCGTCCAGGTCAACGGCACGCCAGAGGAAGACGAGACGATCATGTTCGCCCCGCTCAAACTGGGCAACCAGGTGATCGGCGTGATGAGCGTCAAGCGTCTCGGCCTGGAGCGGCCCTTCCTCCCCTCCGATCTGGAATTGCTGAAAGCCTTCGCCTCCATGTCGGCCTCCGCCGTCTCCAACGCGCGGCTGTTCGAATCCACGCATCAGCGCGTGAAAGAACTGGAGATGCTCCATGAAAGCGGCATGGCGCTCAATCAACTGTTGAAACCCAAAGAGATCGGGCAAAGGATCATTGATCTGCTCGAGCGCAAGATGAACTGGCGTCATACCGCCATCCGCCTTTACCGTCCACAGAGCGAATCGTTCGAACTGCTCGCGTTCAACCAACCGGGGTTGAACAATGAGGCCGAGCGGCTCGAGGTGGAAAAACGCTTTAGAGACCTCATCGCCAGTCCCAATGATGGGTTGAGCGGCTGGGCCATACGGCACGCCCAGATCGTCCGCAGTGGCGATGTGACCAACGATCCGCGTTATGTGGACACATATCCGGGCCTGCATTCGGGACTGTACGTCCCCATCAAAGCCGGGGAGCGCGTACTCGGCGTCATCAGCATCGAAAGCGAAGAACCCAATGCCTTCAGCGAAGCGGACGAGCAGCTGGTCAACACGCTCGCCAATCAGGCCGCCAGTGCATTTGAAAACTCCCGCCTATTCGAAGAGACCAACCAGCGGGTGACAGAATTGGCGACCGTCAACCGCATCTCCATTGCCCTGCGCGCCATCACAAAAAAGGAGGAAATGCTGGCCGTTGTGCTGGAGGAAACACTGGCCGCGCTCAATGTCGCGCACGGTTCGATCAACCTGTGGAATCCTGAAACGGGCAAGATCCATCGCACCATTGCGCGGGGCTGGCCTTCTGAATTTACTGAAATACCCATCCAACCCGGCGAGGGTATTTTTGGGAAAGTCTTCGCCAGCGGGAACACTCACGTTTCGCACGATTTCATCAACGACCCGCTCACCCTCCCTGCATCGCGCGAGCAACTCCCCCTCGGTTGGGGCGGGGCGTGCGTTCCGATTTCCAGCGCAACACAGACGCTCGGCGTCATGCTCATTGCCGTGCCCAGTTCCCGCGAACTCAGCAAGGATGAGATCCGCCTGCTCAACACCCTGGCCGAAATGACCGGCAACGCCCTGCATCGCATGGAGTTGCACGAGGAGACCCTCCGCCGCGCCGAGGAGTTCGCCGCGCTGTATGAGAACAACAAAGCCATCACGTTTGAATATGAACTGGATGCGCTCTTGCAGACCATTGTGAAGGGCGCAGTGAACTTGTTGCATGCCACAGGCGGGGGCATGTACCTGTACGATCCGTCCAGCAACGACCTGGTCGTGATGGTCGCTACCCATCCGTCCATTCCGTTGGGAACACGCCTCGAATTTGGCGAGGGACTGGCGGGACGCGTAGCCCAATCCCGACAGGCGCTGCGCATCGACGATTATTCCACCTGGGAGGGACGCTCTCCAAAATTCGGTGATACCGCCGTGCGGGCTGTCCTGGAAGCGCCCATTCACCTCGGCGGAGAGTTGATCGGCGTGCTGGTGACGCATGAAGTTGGCGCCTCGGAGCGCAAATTTACCGATGCCGACGAACGCCTGCTCTCCCTGTTTGCGGCTCAGGCCGCGGGCGCCATCCGCTCAGCGCGCCTGCGCGAAGAGACGGAACAACGCTTGGAAAACCTGCAAGCCCTGCGCGAGGTGGACCGTGTAATCACTTCCTCGTTCGACTTGCGCCCGATCCTGAATGCCGTTGTCAGCCACACCGTCGGTCAGTTAGGCGTGGACGCGGCCGACATCCTGCTGTTGAATCGGTCCTTGCAGACCCTGGAATATGCAGCCGGGTTCGGATTCCGCACACGCGCCATCGAAAAGAGCAACGTCCGCCTCGGGCAGGGACATGCTGGAGGCGCCGTGTTCTCTCACCGAACCGTCCATATTTCCAACCTGCCAGAAACGGGTCTTGCCTTCCGACGCGCCTCCCTCCTTGCCAGCGAAAACTTCATCGAATACTTTGGGGTGCCGCTCATCAGCAAGGGGGAAGTGAAAGGCGTTCTGGAAATATTCAATCGGTCCCCGCTTCATCCCAAACGGGAATGGCTGGAACTGCTCGAAACCCTGGCCGGGCAGGCCGCCATCGCCATAGACAATTCCCAACTTTTCGAGAACATGCAGCGCACCAACATGGAACTGGAACTGGCCTACGATGCCACCATCGAGGGCTGGTCGCGCGCCATGGACCTGCGCGACGAGGAGACCGAGGGCCACACCCAGCGCGTCACCGAAAAGACCCTGCTCCTTGCCCGCTCGCTCGGCCTGTCCGATGAAGAGATTCTCCACATCCGCCGCGGCGCGCTCTTGCACGATATCGGCAAGATCGGCGTCCCCGATAACATCCTCCTCAAACCAGGCCCTCTCACCGAGCAGGAATGGGAGATCATGCGCAAACATCCGTTGTTTGCCTACGAGATGCTCCGCCCCATTGCCTACCTGCGCCCGTCGCTCGACATCCCTTATCTGCACCACGAAAAATGGGATGGCACGGGCTATCCACTGGGACTCAAAGGCGAACAAATCCCCCTGGCGGCGCGCATCTTCGCCCTCGCGGACGTGTACGACGCGCTCACCAGCGACCGCCCCTACCGCAAAGCCTGGTCGAAAGAGGACGCGCTCGAACACATCCGCAGTCAAAGCGGAAAGCGCTTCGACCCGAGCCTGGTGGAAAAATTCCTGCAATTATTCGCGCACGAAGCCGATTAACGTTTTACGCACACCAGCCCCTTCAAATACGCCCCCTCGGGGAAATGCAATGCGACGGGGTGATCCGCCGCCTGCGCGAGATGCTCCACGATCTGCGCCTCCACGCCCGCATCCAAAGCGGACGCGGCCACGATGCGCTGGAACAACCCCGCGTCCACGCCGCCCGAACACGAAAACGTCACCAAAATCCCGCCCGCCCGCAGCAACTTGAACGCCAGCAGGTTGATGTCCTTGTAGGCCCGCGCCGCCTTTTCGACCTGCGCCGATGTGGGCGCGAACTTGGGCGGATCGAGGATGATCATGTCGAACGCGCGGCCCTCGTCACGGAATTTCCGCAACAACTGGAAGACATCCCCCTCGCGTCGCGCGTGACGTTCGGCGGGCAACCCGTTGGACGCGACATTCCCGCTGACGAGTCCCAGCGCATCGGCGGACGAATCCACCGACAGCACGGACTTCGCTCCTCCCGCCAACGCGTTGACCGTGAACCCGCCCGTGTAGCAAAAACAATCCAGCACGTCGCGGTCCTGCGCCAGTTCGCGCACGCGCAGACGGTTCATCCGCTGGTCGAGGTAGAAACCCGTCTTGTGGCCCTCGGCAAGGTTGACGGTGAATTTCAGGCCATGTTCGGTGATGGTAAATCGTAATTGGTGATTGGTAATTGTGCCGCGCAAAATGCCAGTGACGGGGGACAGTCCTTCCAATTCGCGCACATCCGCGTCGGAACGTTCGTAAATCGTGGATAGCCCCGTTTCTTCGAGCAGGATGTCTGCAATCGTCTGCTTCCAGAATTCGGAACCTGTCGTCAGCGATTGCAGGACGAGCACATCGCCATAGCGGTCCACGATCAAGCCTGGAAGCCCGTCCGATTCCGCGTAGATCAAACGAATGGCATCGGTGTCACGTGTCAGGTTCCACGTTTCACGTGCGCGGATGGCAGAGTGAATTTTTCGGCGGAAGAAATCCGCGTCCACGGGTTCCTCGTCGAAGGTCCAGACGCGGGCGCGTATCTGGGAGGTTGGCGAGTAGGCGGCGCGGGCGAGGAAATCGCCTTTCGAGGAGAGCACGTCCACGGTCCCGCCCGAGGCGGGTTCGTCATCCACGCGTTGAATCGCGCCAGAGAAAATCCACGGGTGGCGGCGGAGCAGACTTTTCTCGCGTCCAGGTTTGAGGAAAATGGGCATGGTGAGAGTGTATCACAGGTGGTATTATCCCCTGCCATGAAGAACACATCCCTGCTCAAACGAATGGGTTGGATGCTGTTGGTAATCGCCATCCAATTCATCTACTTCCCCACCAGCCAGGCCACCAGCGGCGGGATCGCGCCCAAACTGCCGATTGACGTGATTCCCGTGTATCCGATCTGGGTGGTGCCGTATTATCTTTGCTATCCGCTTTGGTTATTTGGGATCGTCTGGGCGCTCATCAAACTCGATGACCGCGCCTTTCGTTCTTTCGTCGCCGCGGCGCTATTCACGGTGGGCATCGGCAACCTGACGTTTATCGTTTTCCCCACTTATGTTGACCTGCCCGTCATCACGGGGAATGACATTTTTTCCGAGATGCTGCGCGCCGTTCAGATCGCGGGCGGGACTCACGCCGCGCTCCCCAGCGCGCACAATTTCATAACGATGCTGATGATGACTACTGCGGCCCGCCTCTACCCGCGTCGACGCTGGCTGTGGGCGGGAATCATGGCGACGGTGTCCCTCTCGACGCTGTTCACGGGACAGCACTACATCCTCGACGTGGTGGCGGGTCTCGCGTTGGGCTGGCTGGGATTCCGCTTCGGACAGTGGTGGGCGGCGAGAAATAACAAATGATGTTCAAACCCATCCGTTGGAAAGATTTCCCGAAAGACTTTCTCCGCATCCAAATCGGATTTTTTACTCTTCGGGCTGGCCATCACGCTGATGATCCGCGGCAACATCGGGACGAGCGCCTGGGCGGTGCTGGTGGGACCGTCGGTGCAATGGGGATTCAAATTATTGAAAGTGGAACCGCACAAACCCGTCGAGGCCGCGGCGGTGGAGGATTAGACGGTGAGGGCATGGTCGGCAGGGATTTTGGAGAGGGCGATGTGATTGGAGAACGGAGAAATATGTTATACTTTTTACCAGAAAGGTATAACCCCGATGACACTCACGATCTCCGAAAAAGGCTGGGTAGTGATCCCAGCCGAACTGCGAAAAAAATATGCGCTTGTCCCAGGTTCGGAAGTAACCCTGGTTGACTATGGCGGGGTTCTTGCAATCATCCCTGCCATGAAGAATCCAGTTAAACAAGCGGCAGGCATGCTGAAAGGCGGCGCGTCACTGACGAAGGCATTACTGGAAGAACATCGAAAAGAACGCAAACGTGGCAGATAAATCCAGCTACGTTTTGGACAGTTTTGCGCTTCTGGCCTACCTGCAAGGTGAGGCGCCCATGGCGCGCGTGCAGGAAGTTTTGGATGATGCCCAGCATGAACTGTCAAGCGTTTTTATGTGCATCATTAATCTGGGAGAAGTTCTCTACATTATCGAACGTGAACAGGGATTGGCAAAAGCGCACGAGGCTTTGGCCGCGATCCAAAAACTGCCAATAGAAATCCTTCCTGCAGAAAATCAAACCGTCCTCGATGCGGCGCATATTAAAGCCAATCATGCAGTTTCATATGCGGACGCGTTTGCGGTAGTTTGCGCCCAATCTCTGAGGGGCATTGTTCTTACGGGAGATAAGGAATTTGAATCGGTTGAATCTCTTATCACAATAGAATGGTTACCGCGCAGATAATGGCCATGGACTCATAAAAGAGGGATTCGGTTCCGCCATAAGCCGCCAACAACAAAGAAGCCCGCCTCACACTGAGGCGGACTTCCGCTTTTACTACTCTCTTCTCACTACTCTCTTCTCACTACT
>DYKX01000009.1 GCA_020722375.1 Anaerolinea thermophila | reverse complement strand
CCGAAGCGCGCGGTTTCGGGAGGCAGGCTGTTCAGGGCGGGGTTACGTGGAACGCTGGCAGCAGTGAGGAAGATGAGGATGAAAATAACATAGGCAATGAGGCGAATTTTTGGTTTCATTTCTGCTTCTTTCATGATAAGCCCGTGAAAATTTGAAGCAACATAACATAAATGGTACATTCCGTACCATGACTTTGGTCACATGCAAGGTGTTTGCAAGGAATCAAAAAGCCTCGCGTCCATCTTCCGCGAGGCTCACCAACTGATGACTGATCACTGAAAACTGATCACTGCTTGCTTCTCCCCGCCGCCGCCTTCACCAATCCCACAAATAATGGATGCGGACGATTCGGCCGCGACAAAAATTCGGGATGGAACTGGCTCGCGACCATATACGGATGATCCGCGACCTCCGCGATTTCCACCAAACGCCCGTCGGGGGAAACGCCAGAGAAGACCATGCCCGCCTTCTCGAATTCCTCGCGGTAGGCGTTGTTGAACTCGAAGCGGTGACGGTGACGTTCTTCCACCTGTGCCGCGTTATAAGCCGTGGCTGCTTTACTGCCCTTCTTCAGCACGCAGGGATACAACCCCAGCCGCATCGTCCCGCCCATATCGGTGACGGAGCGCTGGTCGTACATCAGGTCGATGACGGGATATTCCGTGCTTCGGTCGAATTCGGACGAGTTCGCGTCTTCGTGACCGAGGGCGTTGCGCGCGAACTCGATGCACATCACCTGCATTCCAAGGCACAGACCGAGATAAGGGACTTTCTTCTCGCGCGCGTAACGCGCCGCCAGGATTTTCCCTTCGATGCCGCGCGAGCCGAATCCGCCTGGGACGATGATCCCGTCCGCGCCTTGCACGAGGTCCCAGCCTTTGTCCTTTTCCAAATCTGAGGCGTGCACCCAGACGATCTCCACATCCACGCCGACAGAGAGCGCGGCGTGCTTCAACGCCTCGCGCACCGACATGTACGCATCTTGCAATTCCACGTATTTGCCCACCAGCGCGATCTTCACTTTTGGCCGCGGCTTCTTCACCGACTCGACCAGTTTTTTCCACGGCTTCCAGTCGGGGACGCGCGTCGGCTTCAGTTTGAGGCGCTTCACCAAAAAGTCCGCCACACCCGCCTCTTCGAGCAGGAGCGGAATCTCGTACAGGATGGGAGCCGTCACCATCGGCACGACTGCTTCCTTTTCCACGTCGCAAAATAGGGCGATCTTATCGGTGATTCCGTCTTCGATGGGCTGGTCGGAGCGGGCGATGATCATGTTTGGCGAGATGCCGATCGAGCGCAATGCGGCCACCGAATGTTGGGTGGGTTTCGTCTTCAATTCGCCCGTCGCGCCGATGTACGGAAGCCACGTCACGTGGATGAAGAAGACGTTCTCGCGTCCGACTTCGTTTCGCAGTTGACGCAGCGCCTCGAGGAACGGCTGCGATTCGATATCCCCGACCGTGCCGCCGATCTCCACGAGGACGATCTCCGCGCCTGTGGTCTTTGCCACCAATTTGATCCGACGCTTGATCTCGTTCGTGATATGCGGAATCACCTGGATCGTCCCGCCGAGATAATCGCCGTGACGTTCCTTCTGGATGATCTCCGCGTAGACCTGTCCTGCGGTGAAGTTGCTGACGCGGCTCAGGCGGATGTCAATGAAGCGTTCGTAGTGACCCAGGTCGAGGTCTGTTTCGGCGCCGTCGTCCAGCACGAAGACTTCGCCATGCTGGTAGGGGCTCATCGTTCCAGGGTCCACGTTGATGTACGGGTCGAGTTTCTGCACCGCGACGTCGAAGCCGCGTTCTTTCAGCGTCAGCCCGATTGCTGCGGCGGTCACGCCCTTGCCAACCGAGGAGACGACTCCGCCTGTGAAAAACAAATATTTGGTTGCCATGATCAAATTCCTTCCCCCTCTCCCCGCGAAGCGATCGGGAGAGGGGATGGGGGTGAGGGTAGGTGAGGAGCAAAGAAGATGGGGAGGGCGTTGAAGCCCTCCCCATCGGGAGTTACATTCTCATGAGCGATGTCAATTTCTTTCGGTTCATCCGACCAACTTTGTCAGGTCTTCGGCGGCGCGGCGCATTTCGAGGAAGATCAAGCCCAATTTGGCCTCCGGCCGCGCGAGGGCGGTCAGAACCGCTTCCGTCCCCACCGAGGTCAGCACAATGGCGCCGTCGTCGCCCTTAATGTAGACTTGTTCGAGACCGCCGCGTCCCAGTTCGCCAGAGATGCGCTCGCCGAGGCTGAGCATGGCCGCCGACATGGCCGAGACGCGGTCTTCCTCCACATCCTGCGGGAGCGCGGAGGCCATGATCAGGCCGTCCACCGAGACGATGGCAGAGGCTTCAACATCGGGGGCGGCGGCCTGCATCGCGCGCAGGCGTTCCACCATCTGGTCGCTTCGTGATTTGCTCATATGGGGTTACTCCATTCAGGTTTCACGCCAGAGTTTACCATAAAAGAATTGCGCCTGAGAATTGCCAGAACATGTCATTTTTCTTCAATTTGACCCAGCCCTTCCTTCATGTTAAACTTACCAGTTGCAATCGCGAAAGGAGACTCCCATGAACGACCGACGAGGCTGTCTGGCTGGTTTGCTCCAACTCTTTTTGCTCGATAAACTGTTCAACTGGCTCCAAAAGAACATCGGTTTTGGCAGGGGTGGGTGTTTCGGGTTTGGGTGTGGATTTGTCCTGCTCATTCTCTTCATCTTGATCGCCTGCGGCATCATCACCAACACCGACTGGTTGAGCCTCTTCTAATGCGCTGGCTGTTGGCGGGATTTCTCGCCCTCGCGCTGTTCCTTCCGCAACGTCCCGTTCAGGTGCAGACGTCCATCCGCATCACTGCGCCCGCTTCGGGAGACGTGTTGCAGGGCCTCGTCAATATCATGGGGACCAGCGCCGCGGACGGATTCCTCTCGTCCGAACTGGCCTTCGCCTACGCCTCGGACATCGCCTCCGAAGCGGGTTCGACCTCGACCTGGTTCCTCATCTACCAGACCGATTCCCCCGTGACCGACGGCCTGCTTGCCGCCTGGGACACCACCCTCGTCACCGACGGCGACTACCACCTGCGCCTGCGCGTGACCCTGGAAGATGGCTCCATCCTGGAAGCCCTCGTGACGGGACTCCGCATCCGCAACCAATTGCCGACCGAGACTCCCGCGCTGACTTCTACCCCCGAGCAGACAGCCACCTCCGAATTTGCTCCTCTTTCCATCGCCTCGCCTCTCCCTCCGACACCCCAGCCTGCCCCGACCTCGACGCGTTTACCCACGCCCACGCCTCTTCCACCCAACCCCGCCTCGCTGACCGACTCGCAGATCTACGCCTTTCTAATTCGAGCCATCCTTGCTACTTTCCTTGTCTTCATCATTATTGCCATTATCCTCCGCCTCCGCCGCTCCTAAACTTGAAACGTGGAACCTGGAACTTGAAACGTGGAACCTGGAACTTGAAACGTGACACTTGACACCTATTTACTCATCGGCCTCGGAAACCCTGGCCGCGAATACAGGGACAACCGCCACAACATCGGCTTCATGCTGATAGACCGTCTCGCCGTCCGCATCGACGCGCGTGGACTCAAATTGCAATCGAAGGCCATCGTCACGAGCGGACTGTACGAGGAGCGCAAACTCATCCTCGCCAAGCCGCAGACCTACATGAACCTGTCGGGACAGTCCGTGCAGGGATTGCTCAACTTCTACAAGATTCCCCCCGAAAACCTGATGGTCGCGCACGATGACCTTGACCTGCCACTCGGCACGATTCGCATCCGTGCCAGCGGTGGCGCGGGTGGACAAAAAGGCATGGCCTCCACCATCGAACGCCTTGGCACCAAGGATTTCCCGCGCCTGCGCCTCGGCATTGGACGTCCGCCCGGCCGCATGGACGCCGCCGCCTACGTCCTGCAGGATTTCTCCCGCGCCGACATGCTCATCGTCTCCGAAACTCTCGACCGCGCCGCGGATGCGGTATTGACATTCGTGACGGAAGGATTGAATGCGGCGATGAATAAGTTCAATGGGGCGGCTGAAACTCCGAAGTAACCTGCAAAATACTGCGTAGTGCGTATTTCGTAACCAGCACACCACGTAATACGCAATACGCAATACGCAGTACGCAATACGCAGTACGCAGTACGCAGTACTTTCCTATCTCGCTCCTCGTAACTTGTAACCTGTAACTCGTAACTCGTAACTCGTATCTCTCCCCCCGTGTCCTCCTCCCTCCTCCTCCAGCACATCCGCACCCTCCCAGCCTACAAAACCCTGCTGGGAAATCTCACCGCGCATCCCCTCGGCCTGCCTCGTTCCGCGCACCTGCCCGTCCTCGCCTCTCTCCACGCGGACTTGAACCAGCCGATCCTGCTCCTCACCGACCGCGCCGACCATGCCCTCGCTCTGTTCGATGAACTCGGTTTCTGGCTCCCCGAAGCGCCGCGCTATCTCTTCGCGGAACCCAATCCGCTTTTCTATGAACAGTCTCCGTGGGGCGTGTCCACGCGACGCGAGCGTCTCCAAACTCTCACGGCTTTAGCCAATTACCATTTACCATTTACTAATCGCCCTGCTGTTCCACCTGTCATCGTGGCCTCTGCCCGCGCCTTGATGACGCGCACCCTGCCGCGCCGCGATTACCTCAAGGCGTGCAGGAAACTTTCGGCGGGACAGTCCATCCAACTCGAATCGCTCGTCCGTGTCTGGGCGGAGATCGGCTACGCGCGCGTCGACACCGTCCTCGAGGCGGGGCAATTCTCCCATCGCGGCGGCCTGCTCGACATCTGGCCGATGACCGAGAGTCAACCCGTCCGCCTGGATTTTTTCGGCGACGAGATCGAGACCATCCGCAAGTTCGACCCAGCGACACAAAGAACCATCGCAAAACTTGAATCCATCCTCGTCACGCCTGCGCGGGAATTTGTGGGAAGTACACAAGTAGACAAGTACACAGGTATACACGTAGACACGAAGCCTGAAACGTGGAACATGGAACCTGAAACCCTCTCCGAATTCCACCTTCCCCTCATCCATACCTTCCCCGCGTCTCTCTTCGATTACCTCCCCTCAAAAGCCCTCATCGCTGTGGACGACCTCAGCCTCGTCGAGGGCATGATGCAGGAAGTGGAGGAGCAAGCCGTCCGCACCAGAAACGAGTCAATAGAAGAAGGGATTCTTCCCCCCGATTTTCCGATCCCATATTTAACCTGGTCAGAGTTGGCGGATTCGATTGGCGATAAGCGGCTTGTTGAATTGGGGCGCGTGGGTGATAGTGATCAGTTACTTGTCCTGAGCGAAGTCGAAGGGTCAGTCATCAGTGATCAGTCATCAGTGACCAGTCTCGCCGCGCAATTTGGACATATCGAAAGGTTTGCTGGAAGACTCAAACCCTTTGAAGATTATCTCGCGCAACTCGTGGACGACGGCAAGCAAGTCGTTGTCGTCTCGCGTCAACGCGCTCGCCTCCAAGAACTCTGGCAACAGACACACGACAGTGCAACATCGGAGTCGCAACTCCTATCTCCTAACTCCTATCTCGTAACCCCCGTCTTCCTCGAAGCATCCCTGACCGAGGGCTGGCAACTCGGCGACCTCTACCTCATCACCGACTCGGAGATCTTCGGCTGGGAGCGACCGATTCCGCGCGCGCGCGCTCGCCCCGTTGTCGAGGCGCCCGAAACGCTCTACGCGGACCTCCAGGCGGGCGACCACGTCGTCCACATTGATCATGGCGTTGGGCGCTTCGCGGGACTCGTCCAGCGTCAACTCGAGGGACACGAACGCGAGTTCCTCGCGGTCGAATACGAAAACGGCGACACGCTTTACGTCCCCGTGCATCAGGCCGATCGGCTGACGCGCTACGTCGGAGCGGATGGCGGCCTCCCGCCGCTGGACCGACTCGGAGGTCAGGCATGGAGCGAGAAGCGGGGACGCGTCAAAGAGGCGGTCAAGAAAGTCGCCGAGGAGATGCTCGATCTGTACGCGCGTCGTCATGTCTCGGTTGGTCATGCGTTTTCGTCCGATAGCGCGTGGCAAAAGGAATTAGAGGATTCGTTCCCCTACGTGGAGACCGACGACCAGGCGCGCGCGCTGGCCGAGATCAAGCGCGACATGGAAAACCCGCGCCCGATGGATCGGCTCCTGTGCGGTGACGTGGGCTATGGAAAAACTGAGGTCGCGTTGCGCGCCGCGTTCAAGGCCGTGATGGACGGCAAGCAGGTCGCGATTTTGGTGCCGACCACTGTGCTGGCGCAACAACATTACGAGACGTTTTTGCAGAGGCTGGCGGCATTTCCTGTCCGTGTTGAAATGCTCTCGCGCTTCCGCACCGCGAAGGAACAGGACGACGTGTTGCTGCGCCTCGCGCTGGGCGAAGTGGACATTGTCATCGGCACGCACCGCCTCATTTCTCCCGATGTGCAATTCAAAGATTTGGGTCTGGTGGTGATTGACGAAGAACAGCGCTTCGGCGTGGCGCACAAGGAGCATCTGAAAAAGTTGCGCACCGAAGTGGACGTGTTGACGCTGACCGCCACGCCGATTCCCCGCACGCTGTACATGGCGCTGACGGGCGTGCGCGACATCTCGAATCTGAACACGCCGCCCGAAGAACGCCTGCCCATCAGCACGCACGTTGGTCCGTATTCGCCGCGTCTCGTGCGGCAGGCGGTCTTGCGCGAACTCGAGCGCGGCGGACAAGTTTTTTTCGTCCACAACCGCGTCCACACCATCGACGCGATGAAGGCGCATTTGCAGAAACTCGTCCCCGAAGCGCGCGTGGACATCGGTCATGGCCAGATGCCCGAGGGCGAACTATCGGCGGTGATGCACCGTTTTAATTCAGGGGAGATTGACATCCTGCTTTCGACCTCCATCATCGAATCGGGACTCGACATTCCCAACGCCAACACCCTCATCGTAGACCGCGCCGACACCTTCGGCCTGGCGCAACTCTATCAACTGCGCGGCCGCGTGGGGCGCGGAGCGATGCGCGCCTACGCGTACTTCTTCCGTCACAACAAAATTAATCCGACAGTGGATGGCCAGGCACGCCTGGACGTGATCGCGGAAAATACGCAACTCGGCGCGGGCTATTCCATTGCGATGCGCGATCTCGAAATCCGCGGCGCGGGCGAACTGCTCGGCATGCGCCAGCATGGATTTATCCAGGACGTGGGCTTTCACCTTTACACGCGGCTTCTCGCGGACGCAGTTCGTCATATTCGTGTTTTTGCCAAGGGCAAGCCGCAACCTGAAGACTCTTCATCTTTCATCTCTCATCCTTCATCTTTTGGTTTGCCCCTCGCCATGCCCGTCAACGTTGACCTGCCCCTCGCCATCGGCATCCCTGCGGACTACATCCCCGACCAGAATCTGCGCCTGCGACTCTACCGCCGCATCGCGGACCTGCGCGACGAATCCGAAGTGGACGCGCTCGCGTCCGAATTCCGCGACCGATTTGGCGCGCTGCCCGAAATGGTGGAGAACCTGCTCTACCAGATGCGCGTCAAATTGAAAGCCGAGAAGGCGGGACTCGCGTCCGTGAGTTGGGAGGCGGGACAGGTCGCCCTGCGCTTCCCCGCGCCCGTCGAAGGGGCGGAGGCGAAGCGCTTGCCCGATGTCGCTCCCGATGTGCGCGGCGGCAGGAACATCTATTGGGTGAACTTTACGAAGACGGAAAATTGGATGCCGAGGCTGTTGGAAGCGCTGGAGATGGTGAGGGGATAAAACTTTGTACACGGATTACGCGGATTTGACGGATGAACACGGTTTTTTTGTTTTAAAGACTCTAATGCAAATGCCGCGAATGAGCGAATGGCGCAAATATTCTTTTTATTCGCGGAATTCGCCTATTCGCGCAATTCGCGTTGAGAAATTGGTTTGAGTATTCGTGTTGCAGATTATTGACACCCCAAAATTTTATTCGCTTCATCGAAAGCCGAATCCCATTCCGCCGATTGGGAGATGATTGTATTCAATTCCTCCCACACTGGACACAAAATCGTCTTCATATTCGCGCTGACGCGGTTGGATTGTTTCGTCAGAGCGAGCGCCTGTTTCCAATTGCCCAGATGAGCATAGCCTTGAATGAAGGGGATGTATTCGAATCCGTGACCAGGCGCGTAGCCTCCCTGTTGCGCCAAATTCCAAAAGAAAACAACCTGTTCCCAATCGCCCATCTGACGCGCCAAGTCCGCGCGCTGATAGTGGAAGCACCACGAGGCTGGGTTTTCAGGGACGATGGCGCGGTAAAGCGCGGGATAGGTTTCGTGCTGATCTTTGATGCGACTCAAATTCGACACCTGCGCGGCTTGCTTGATCGCTTCGGGCAGGCCGCGGTAAGCCGCGTCTTCGGGACGGAGAATCCACAGGCATTGATTCTTCTCTGGCTCGAAGACGATGATCAGGCTGTCGCGGCTGTTTCCCACAAACGTGGACGCGTATTTTTTTGCGGTCAGTTCGCCGCCTTCCGCGAGCGAGGCCGCGTCCGTGCCGAGATTTTCGGACATGGCGAAAAACCAATACGGACTGGGGCGCAGGGGCTTGGTGTCGTAGATGGTGTTCAGCGCGAAACTGGTCGGGTAATCGCCCATGTAACTCAGGATTTCCTGGAAAGAACGTGCCAGGGGAGGGGAGAGAATCCCAACAGCGGGTAGAGAGTCGCGTAGACCCAGGCCGCGGTCGGGCGACCGTCCATCGTCAAAAATTCCAACATGCCGCGCGCTCCTGCCGCGCTTCCGTAGTGGATGAAATGCCAGTCGTCTTGAAAAAATCCGAGCGAGGGAAGGAGCAGGCCAAAAGCGAGAATGCCCCCGACGATGAGCGCGAGGAATGGTTGTTCGCCGATTTTTTTGAGCATGAGAATCATTATACTATGCGGCTATAATTGGCCCACACGAGGAGTTGCGATGAAAAAAATTCTTTTTCTGACCTTGAGCATTTTACTGTTGTCGGCCTGCATGCCTTCACAGCAGGCGACGTCCGCCCCCGTGACTGATACGCCCAACGTCGAGACGATCGTCGCGGAGACCTTCGCCGCGTTGACAGCGCAGGCGGCTCTCAACCCGACCATTGGGGCGGGCCCATCCACGCTGACGCCGTCTTCTCCGCTGACGGAGACGGCCACGCCGACTCCCGAGCCTGGTTCCATTAGCGGGACATTATCCTACCCATCGGAGTTCATCCCGCCCTTGCGCGTGGTTGCATTTCAGGTGAACGGATTCAATTATCGCTGGGTGGATACGATACAGAATCAGAATACCTACCAAATTACAGGTCTCGCGCCCGGCAAGTATCACGTGGTCGCGTATATCATGGATGGAACGAACGCGGGCGGCTACACTCAAATGGTTCCATGCGGACTCTCGGCGAGTTGCACTGACCATTCGCTGATTGATGTGACAGTGGAGGCGGGGAAGGACACGCCGAACATAAACCCTGGCGATTGGTACAGCGATATGTCTACTTTTCCGCCCATGCCGTAGAACCCCCACCCGTCCTCCCCCATTCGAGAGAACATGAATGGGGGAGGAGAACAGTATTCTCATTTGGCAGGAATTTTTCTCCCTCCCCCAAATCTGTTCTTCGATTTGGGGGAGGGTCGGGGAGGGGGTGGGGTATAATAGAACGTACGTTCCCTTTTCAAAAGAGACAAGCATGGACTTCAAACTCACCGCTCCCTTTATCCCGATGGGCGACCAGCCCGAAGCGATTCAAAAACTTGTGGATGGCGTGCAGAAGGGCATGAAGCACCAGGTTTTGCTCGGCGCGACAGGCACAGGCAAGACATTCACCATTGCATCCGTGATTCAGCAGTTGCAGAAGCCCGCGCTCATCATGGCGCACAACAAGACACTTGCCGCGCAACTTTACGCGGAGTTCAAGGAATTCTTCCCTGAGAACGCGGTGGAATACTTCGTTTCCTACTATGATTATTACCAACCTGAGGCGTACGTCCCTCGCCACGATCTCTACATCGAGAAGGAGACCCAGATCAACGAAGAGATCGAACGCCTGCGATTGGCGGCAACGACCAGTTTGGTCTCGCGCAAGGACGTGATCATCGTCGCCTCGGTGTCGTGCATCTACGGCCTCGGCTCGCCAGAGGAGTTCGGCAAAGGGACGGTGACTCTTCAGGTGGGGCAAATCTATCGCCGCAACGCGCTCATCCGTCAGTTGGTGGAGAGTCAGTATCAGCGCAACGATGTCGAGTTACGCAGCGGCACGTTCAGGGTCAGGGGGGATACGCTGGAGATCGTCCCCGCCTACGAAGACAAGCGCGGCTTCCGCATCACTTTCTTCGGCGACGAGGTGGAACGCATCATCCAATTCAGCCCGCTGACGGGCGAGGTCTTCGACGAGCCACAGGAAATTTCGATCTATCCCGCCAAGCAATATCTGACCGACGCCGACCGCATGAAAGAAGCCATTGCCAACATCGAAAAAGAGTTGGAAGAACGGTTGGCGCTCTTTAAAGAACAGGGCAAACTACTCGAAGCACAACGGTTGGAGCAGCGCACACGCTACGATTTGGAGATGTTGAAAGAGGTAGGCTATTGCTCGGGCATCGAAAACTACTCGCGCCATCTCGATGGGCGCGAGGCGGGCACGCATCCGTGGACGATGATTGACTTCCTGCCCAGCGATTACCTGCTGGTCATTGACGAGTCACACATGACTGTACCGCAGATCCGCGGCATGTATAACGGCGACCGCTCACGCAAAGAGACTCTCGTCGAATACGGTTTCCGCCTGCCGAGCGTGCTCGATAACCGCCCGCTCAAGTTTCACGAGTTCGAGCAGGTGATGGGCTACACCATTTACACATCCGCCACGCCGGGACCGTACGAGTTGGGAAAGGCCGAGCAGGTGACCGAGCAGATCATCCGCCCGACGGGCCTGGTGGACCCCGAGGTGGAAATCCGCCCGACCAAGGGGCAGGTGGACGATCTGGTCAAAGAGATTCGCACCCGCGTGGAAGTGGGCGAGCGCGTCCTTGTCACCACGCTTACGAAGCGGATGGCCGAAGATCTATCCACGTATCTGATGGAACTCGGCATCAAGGTTCACTACCTCCACTCTGAAGTCGAGACGCTCGAACGCATCGGCATCCTGCGTGACCTGCGGCTGGGCGTCTTCGATGTCGTGGTCGGCATCAACCTCCTGCGCGAGGGACTCGACCTGCCCGAAGTCTCCCTCGTGGCGATTCTCGACGCGGACAAGGAAGGTTTCCTGCGCTCAGACACGGCTCTCATCCAGACGATTGGGCGGGCCGCGCGTCACGTCAACGGACGCGTCATCATGTACGCCGACCGCGTCACCGACTCGATGAAGCGCGCCCTCGACGAAACCTCCCGCCGCCGCGCCAAACAGGTGAAATATAACCAGGAACACGACATCGTCCCCGTCAGCATCCATAAGGCCATCCACGACCTGACCGAGCAGATGTCGCCGAAGGCTGTGGCGGAGATGAAGGGCGAGTACGTCACGAAGGCCAAGAGCGGCATCCCGCGCGACGAGATGCGGAAACTCCTGTCCGATCTGGAAAAGCAAATGAAAGAGGCTGCGAAGAATCTCGAATTCGAACGCGCCGCCGCCCTGCGCGACGAACTCTATGAGTTGAAAGCCATCTTCGCGGATGAGGAGAATCTCAAGCCGTGGGAACGCTTGAAGTTGCTGGCGGGGGAGTAATCAGTTATCAGTGATCAGTTTTCAGTGTTCAGTAAAAGACCCTAAAGGTCTCGGAGACCTTTAGGGTCTTGGTTTTGTACGAAAAACCTGACATGTCTCATCCGCGCCATTGCATTCCTCAATCTCTGCGTGGACAAGGGTCTTGACAATCAAGGTTTCGCGGAGACACTTCGACAAGCTCAGTGCAACGCATGTCAGGTTTGCACATCGCTACCCTCCGCCGCGTCCCTCACCTCTTTCAAAATCCCCTCCTCATCTGGTTTCCCCACAGTCTCATCCACGAAATATCTGGCGGAGACAATCTGGATTCTTCCAACCGTTTGTAGATCCAAAACATCCTTGTCCCCGCTGATGATGAAATCGGCTTCTCCAGTCAACGCGCAGGCAATCAGGTAATCATCTTTTGGATCTCGAACAACGCGCGGTAATTCATCGGGGACACCTGCCAGTTCACCCAACGCGGCTATCAGAGCGACGAATCGCAAGCGGGTCTCGTCATTGAAGTAACGCTGGAACTTGGCATATTGGAGAACGCGGTCGAGTTCTTCGAGCAGTTGCGGGCAAACCAGGAGGGTAAAATCCTCGCGGGCAAGATGAACGTCTAGTATCTGTGCGATCGGGCCGCGGTGGGTGAGCAGATAACTGACCAGCAGATTTGGGTCAATGACGACGCGCATAAAGGCTACCGCGTGCTTGCTTCATCAATTAATTTCTGGGCTTCCTGGTCGGAAAGCGCGGCAACCTCACTGACCTGTTCGGCGATGCGCCGCAATTCTCCCATCCAGGCGGTGCGCTTCTGTTGTGCGGCTTGCCAGTTTTGGTAGGCTTCATATTCTTCATACGGCAGGATGACGGCCTGTGGCATGTTGTAGCATTTTATGATAAAGGTTTCGCCTTTGACTTTGACGCGTTCCAGCACATCCCGCACACGGCGGCGCAAATCGGTGGTTTGAATAGTGAGAGACATATCTACCTCCAAATATGACACAAGATAACATGTATCTTGTGTCATATTTTACCGCTTTCTCGGGTTTTTTACTCCTCCACCTCCGGCTTCCCCACCACCTCATCCACCCGCTTCATCACATCCTCTGTCAACTTCGGCAGAACTTCGAGCGCCTTCATGTTCTCGCGCACCTGTTCCACGCGGCTCGCGCCCGTGATGACGGTGCTGACGTGGGGATTCTTCGCGCACCAGGCGAGGGCGAATTGAGCCAGCGTGCAATCCAATTCCTTCGCGATCTTGCCGAGTTTTTGCACTTTGGCGAGACTATCCTTGTCAGTCAATTTGTCCTTCAGCCAGTCATAGCCGCGCAACGCGCCGCGGCTGTCTTTGGGAATCCCGTTTTGGTATTTACCCGTCAGCAGACCTGAGGCCAGCGGACTCCAGGTTGTCGTCCCAAGGCCGATGTCTTCGTAGAGACGCGCGTACTCCACCTCCACGCGCTCGCGGCGGAACAGGTTGTATTCGGGTTGTTCCATCGTGGGTTTGTGCCAGCCGTATTTATCGCAGACGGTCCACGCAGCGCGGATCTCGTCCGCGCTCCACTCGGAGACGCCCCAGTACATGGCGCGTCCCGAAGCGACGATGTCCTGCATTGCCCGCGCGGTCTCCTCGATGGGCGTCTCGCGGTCGGGGCGGTGACAAAAGACCAGGTCCACGTAGTCCAGCCCAAGTCGGCGGAGAGAACCGTCGATTCCTTCGAGCAGGCGTTTTCGGTTCAGCGTGTTCCGTTCGTTGGGGCCGTCGTTCAGTCCCCAGTAGAATTTTGTCGAGACGAGATAACTGCCGCGCCGCCAGCCGAGTTTTTTTAGCGCCGCGCCCATCACCTCTTCCGACTTCCCGCCCGCGTAGACTTCCGCGTTGTCGAAAAAGTTGACCCCCGCCTCGCGCGCCGCCGACATCATTTCCACGGCCGCGTCGACTTGGACCTGATTGTGGAACGTGACCCACGATCCGAGCGACAACACGCTGACTTTGATTCCCGCGCGTCCCAAACGACGATACTGCATTTCCATTTTTTCTTCTCCGACTAAGTTTTTTGCGATTATACCTGACGAGGAGAATCCTGCCTCTGATATAATTCCGCCGCTCTAAACCCCACAAGGAATCGAGACTCTCTTTGATGAAACGCCTGCCCGCGCTGGATGCCCTGCGGGGAATTGCCATCCTGATTGTTCTGGTCCATCATTACGTTCCCGAACAGTTCAAACCGCCGCTCTTCTGGAGCGGTGTGGATTTGTTCTTCGTCCTTTCGGGCTTTCTGATCACCGACATCCTCCTGAGAAACAGGGACGCTTCGAACTACTACCAGACGTTCTACCTGCGGCGTGGCGCGCGCATCCTGCCTCTGTATTGGGTCCTGCTCCTGGTTTTTTTTTCTGGTGATGACCTTTGAACCAGAAATGCTGGGGTCTTCTTTTGCCAGGCATTTGCCGTTCTGGTCGTATTTTACGTTTACCCAAAGCTTCCTGTATGCGGCCAGAAATTTCTGGCGCGATCCCTGGCTGGATGTGACCTGGTCCCTCGCGCTGGAGGAACAGTTTTACATTGTCCTCTCCCTCTCTGTGCGCAATCTGAATCGGAAATATCTCGCGGGCCTGTCCATCTTTCTCATCTTGCTCGCCCCCGTCCTGCGTTTCTTCACTGACAGTCCGCTGGCGTCCTATCAATTGCCACTCCATCGCGCGGACTCGCTCATGCTTGGCGTTCTGATCGCGATTCTTTGGCAATCGCAATCGGCGCAGGATTTCATCCACGCCAGGAAGAAATACTTCCTGTGGGCGCTGCCTGTCTTTTTCGTTGGGATCGCTTACCTGTTCAAAACCGAGGCAGGGATCGGCCAGCCGATTCCGCATTTCTTCCTCGCCTTTTTCTACGCCGACCTGTTGATTTTAGGGCTGGTCAGTTCGCCCGAAAAACCAGGCCTTTTCTTTGGCAATAAAGCGCTCGTGTGGCTGGGACTGCGTTCCTACGGCATTTACTTGCTTCATAAACCGATCCGCCTCGTTTTCGCAACTTTCCTGGCTGGCGCTTCCATCACGCTTAATCCAGTCGTTGCCATGTTGCTCGTCTGTGTTTTGCTTTGTTTGGTGGCAGAACTCTCTTATCGTCTCATCGAAAAGCCCATCATGAACTGGGGACATCAATTCAAGTATCGGCGTTCGCTCCTGCCTGTGCCGTCCTTGGAAAGTGGTGCGTAACCCGTTCTGTTATAATTTCGTCTCCCGCAATGCAAATTGGTGCAGGATTAACGCCTCCTGTGCTTTGACGACGGGCGTTTTTGTTTTCGTTCTGTGACTTAAGTCCTGTTTTTTTGGAAGGGTTTGCGGAATAATTACAAATGGCACAAGAAATATCCAATATTTTAATAAGGAGTCGAAATGAAGACAGTTCGCTTTCTCTTCTTTCTCGTGATCGTTGCTGTTGTTCTGGTCGCTTGCGGTGGGAGGCAGCCGGACTTGAGCGCCAAAGAGTACGTTCTCACCACTGAATTCAACAACGGCAATATGTCGTTTATGGGGGTTGGCGGGGATATCAACGGCATTCTGAACCCGACGTTGACCGCCGAGGCGGGACAGACCATCACCGTGACCCTGGTCAATGGCGGATGGGGCAAGCACGACATCTACTTCCCCGACTTGAAGGTCGGCACGAAGACGGTTTCCGAAAAAGGCGAAACCGCCTCGGTGACCTTCCAGGTCCCGCAGCAGGAAGGCGAATTGGAATATCACGACAGTGTGGAGCATCATGCTGAACTTGGGATGCTCGGTGTCTTGCAGGTGACCGCGAAAGACGTTCCCGTCGTTGCCGCGCAACCAGCCGCGGCCGTGGACACAAACCTGGCCCAGTTGTTCCAGAAGGGTGGCTGTGCCGCCTGCCACGTCATTCCTGGTGTGCCCAACGCAGTGGGTAGTATTGGGCCAGACCTCACAAATCTCGGCAAGACTGCGGGAGAGCGCGTCACATCGTCAGACTACACGGGCAAGGCAAAGACTGCCGAGGAGTACATCCGTGAGTCCATGGAGACTCCCAGCGCTTTCATTGCGCCAGACTGCCCGACCGGTCCGTGCCAGGATGGGCTGATGCCTTCCATGTCTGGGTTATTCAGCGAGGAGGATTTCCAACAGGTGGTGACCTATCTTGCGGGGTTGCCAGAGAGCGCGGCGCAACTGACCGCAACGACCGAAACGACTACTGATTCTGGGGAACAGGCCGCGGCGACAACGTCCGAGGCCCCCACGCTGACGGAAGAGGAATTTGCCTGGGCGAAGCAGACGTTCTTCGAGCGGTGCGCGGGTTGTCACGGGACGCTGCGCAAAGGCGCGACGGGTCCCGCTCTGACACCCGACAAGACCCTCCCCAAAGGGACGGTGGGTCTCTCGGCGATCATCTTCAACGGGACAACGCGCGGCATGCCCGATTGGGGCAAGCAGGGCGTTCTAACCCAGGAGCAGACCGAGATTATGGCGAAGTTCCTGCAAAACGAACCGCCCGCTCCGCCTGAACTCTCTCTCCAGCAGATGAAAGATTCGTGGCAGTTGATCACGCCTGTGGATCAGCGCCCCACCTCACCGCAGACCACACGCAACATTGACAACTACTTCATTGTCACCCTGCGCGATGCGGGACAGGTTGCCATCATTGACGGTGATACCTTCGAGATCGTCAGCACCGTGGATAGCGGTTATGCGGTTCACATCACGCGCATGTCGGCTTCGGGACGTTACGCCTACGTGATCGGACGCGATGGACGCCTCGCTTTGATTGACCTCTGGATGGAGAAGCCCGAAGTGGTGGCGCGCGTGCAGACCTGTTACGACGCCCGTTCGGTGGAAGTGAGCAAGTACGAGGGGCCTGAGGGCGATTTCCGCGACAAATACGCCATCACGGGCTGCTACTGGCCGCCGCATTTCGCCATCCTCGATGGCCAGACGCTCGAGCCGATGAAGGTTGTTTCGAGCCGCAGTTACACGTTCGATACGGGCGAATTCCATCCCGAACCGCGCGTGGCAAGCATCCTTGCCTCGCATTACAAGCCGGAGTGGATCGTCAACGTCAAAGAGACCGGGCAGATCTGGATCGTGAATTATACCGACCCGCTCAATCCATCCATCAAGATGATCAGCGCCGCCCTCTTCCTGCACGACGGCGGACTGGACTCGACGCATCGCTACTTCCTCGTGGCGGCCAACCAGTCCAACAAGATCGCGGTCGTGGACTTGAAGACCGGCGGCCTGGCGGGAATCGCCGACGTGGGCGCGGTTCCGCATCCTGGGCGCGGCGCGAACTGGCTGGACCCCGAATTCGGTCCGGTGTGGAGCACGCCGCATCTTGGCGAGCCCTCTGTCATGTCGGTCGGGACCGACCCCGAAGGGCACGCGGACAACGCCTGGAAGGCGGTCCGCACGACGCCTCTGCCGGGTTCTGGCAGTCTGTTCATCAAGACTCATCCCAACAGCCAGTGGATCTGGGTGGATATGACGCTCAATTCGGACCCGGCGCTGGCACGCACCATCTGCGTCATTGCCAAATCGGACCCGACCAAGGTTTACAAGTGTTGGGAGGTTGGCGCTTACGGGCGCGCGGTCCACTTTGAGTACAACAAGGATGGAACGCAGGTATGGGTCAGCCTGTGGGGCGACGCTGCCAGGCCCGGCGAGACTGGCGAGATCGTCATCTATGACGATGCCACGCTGGAAGAGGTCGCCCGCATTCCCAATCTGATCACCCCGACCGGCAAGTTCAATGTCCACAACACCGCGAACGATATCTACTAGTACCTCCACAAGTTAAAGTTGTAGGGCAAATTGCCAATTTGCCGAGCGCAATTTAGCAAATTGCGCTACAAGTTCACCTGGTTGCGGTACTAGGCGATGACCGTTTGAACGAACAAGACCCCCGATTTTGGTCGGAGGTCTTGTTTTTTATGCAAGTACTGTTACGTCACTTCGAGATAGCGCTCAATTTCGTAGTCTGTCACGCGCAGGCGGAAGTCATCCCACTCTTCCCACTTGGCGCGGACGAAGGCTTCGTAAGCGGCCGTGCCAAGCGCTTCCTTCAATACCGCGTCCCTCTCCAACTCGACGAGGGCCTCGGCCAGCGACCCGGGCAACTCGCCCACGCCCATTTTCTTGCGCTCTTTCTTATCAAGGTGGTACAGGTTCACGTTGTTGAGCGGTTTGGGCGGAGTCAGGTTGTTGTCGATACCGTCCAGCGCGGCCGCCAGCATTCCCGCGAATGCCAGGTATGGATTGGAGGACGGGTCGGGGAAGCGCAATTCGGCGCGCATGGATTTGTCGCGGCCCTCGGTGTAGCGCGGGATGCGGATGAGTGCGGAGCGGTTGATCTGCGCCCAACCGATGTAAACGGGCGCTTCGTAACCGGGTACGAGACGCTTGTACGAATTAACCGTCGGCGCGACCAGCGCGGCCAGGGCGCATGCATGTTTCAATTGTCCCGCGATGAACGAACGCGCCGTCGCCGAGAGTTTCATCTCATCGTTGGCGTCGAAGAACACGTTGTTCCCATTCTTGTCGAACAGGGACTGGTGACAGTGCATGCCCGAACCGTTGATTCCAAATACGGGCTTGGGCATGAACGAAGCCGTCAACCCATGTTGGGCGGCAATAGCCTTCACGGTGTACTTCAGGGTCAACACATTATCGGCGGCTTTGAGCGCGTCGGTGAAGCGGAAGTCGATCTCGTGCTGGCCGAGCGCCACTTCGTGATGGCCCACTTCCACTTCGATGCCCATGCTCATCAATGCTTCCATCAATTTCGTGCGAACGACCACGGCCTCGTCGAACGAGGAAAAATCGAAGTAGCCGCCAACGTCGTGGGGTACGGGATGAACGCCGTGTCCGTTCGTCCCCTTGAAGAGGAAGAACTCAGGTTCGGGACCGATGTTAAACGTCCAGCCGCGATCGGTCACTCGTTTCATCGCCCGCTTCAACGTCCCGCGCGGATCGCCCTCGAAGGGTTTGCCGTCGGGCGTGTAGATGTCGCAGAAGATGCGCGCCCGCTTGCTTTCCTCGGGCGACCACGGGAGCACGGCGTATGTGTCGGGGTCCAGGATGAGGCGCATGTCGCTTTCCTGAATGCGGGCAAATCCCTCCACCGACGATCCGTCGAACCACACGCCGTCTTCCAGCGCGCCCGCCAGGTTGCGCAGGGGCATGTCCACGCTTTTCACCGAACCAAGCACGTCGGTGAATTGCAGGGAAACAAAATTGACATTATCTTCTTTAATTCGTTTGATCAAATCCTTCGCGTCCATTTTTCTTCTCCTTTTTCTGATGACTAATTACTGATGACTGATGACTGAACACTGATTACTCTCCACTTACGATTACCTCCTCTCGCGCCTTCGCCTCTTTCTGGACCCCCGAGCGGCTCCTGTTGATGAACATCACCGACCCGACGATGATCGCCGCCGCCAGCCAGATGCGCGGCTCCAGCGGTTCTTCGGCCAGCCAGTTTCCGAGCAAGACCGCCACGATGGGATTCACGTACGCATAGGTCGCGACCAGCGAGATCGGCGCGTTCTGCAACAGCCAGCCGTATGAGACGAATCCCACCAGCGAACCGATCAAGATGAGATACACCAGTCCCATCAGGGATTTGGTCGTCACTCCCGACGGGTCCCAATGCGTCAACTCGCCCGAGACGAGCGACACAATGAACAACCCGAGGCTGCCCATCAACATCTGTCCGCCTGTGGACATGAGCGAGGACCTCGGCAGGTCTGCATGTTTGCTGTACACCGAGCCGATGCTCCAGAACAAACACGCAAACAACAACGCGACGATACCCAGCGAATCCAGATTTGTACTACCGGTCAATTCGGCCGGGCCAATCAAAATGAAGATGCCGATGAAGCCAATCAGCAGGCCGAGGAACGTCCAACGATTTGGCTTGACTCCACCAGGCCGAAACGCTTCCATGATGACCAAAAACATCGGGATCGAACCGATCATCAACGCCGCAACCCCTGAGGGGATGGTCTGCTCGGCCCAGGCGACGAGGCCGTTGCCGCCAAGCAGGAGCAGGTTGCCGATGATCGCCAGTGAGATCCACTGTTTGCGCGTGGGCAGGAATGCTCCTGCCGCACGTTGCCAGACGACGAGAATAAGCCCTGACACGAGGAAACGAATCCCCGCGTGGAAGAATGGCGGGATGCTCTCCACCGCGAACCGGATGGCGAGATATGTGGAACCCCAGACGATGTACAGCGCCAGTAAAGCAATCCAGATTCTTGTTTTCATTTTTTCCTTAGTCAGACCTGACATGTCTCATTCGCACCGTGACCGACCAAAGCCAGCGCGTGGACATGGGTCATGTTTAATCGAGTCCTTGCGGAGACATGTCAGGTCTCATTAACTCGCTTGCCAACAGCGCCTTCTTCCTCGCGCTTCCGTACCGATAATTTCCAAAGTCGCCATCCTTTCGCAGAACGCGATGACAAGGAATCAGCACCGCGATGGGATTGTGTCCCACCGCCGTTCCCACCGCGCGGAGGGCGGACGGCTGGCCAATGCGCGTCGCGATCTGCCCGTAGGTGGTTACCGTCCCTGCGGGAATCTGCAACAGCGCCTCCCAGACCTTGATCTGGAAATTCGTCCCGCACAGATGCAGGCGGATCGCTTCACTGCCGCGCCAGTTCAGGTCGAAGATCGGTGCGACGAGTGGCGCAATGGATTTGTAATCCTCGATCATCTTCGCCTCTTTCCAATCCGCCACCAGGTTGTCCACCGCCTCGCCTTCGCTGGTCTCCACGAAGCCAAGATGACAGATGCCGCGCTCGGTCGTCGCGATCAGACACTTGCCGAAAGGTGTGGGATGAATCCCGTAGCGGATGGTCACGCCCGCGCCGCGCGTCTTGTATTCGCCTGGCGTGACCGCCTCGGTGGTGACGAAAAGATCGTGCAGGCGTCCCAGGCTCGAAAGTCCGACGCGATGCGTGGTATCGAGCAGATTCTCCGATTGGGCGAGGAGTTCCCTGGCGTGTTCCTTCGTCAGGAATTGCAGAAAACGCTTCGGGCTGATTCCTGCCCAGCGTGTGAATGTCCGCTGGAAATGAAATTCGCTCAGTCCAACCGCCGCGGCAACTTCTTTTAGTTCGGGCTGGCGCGTTGCGTTGGCCTCGATGAAGCGGATGGCTTTTTCGACGAGTTGGTAATCTTGTGAGATGGATTCCATAACGATCTCCTTTTGATGTTGGAGATTGTATTGCTTGTCCGTTGCGAAAGCCACCCGATTCTTGCTCATTTTCTCCTTGGTAGTTGAATAGTTTGGCAATTCGCGATCCAAGGGCAAGCCCGTGTCGCCTGTGACGTGTCTACCTGTGTACTTAAACTAAAACAGGCACGCGCAGGCATGCCTGTTTAAACCACATGGGTATTAAAAAAGACAGCCCTTCCAAAAGCAGACAGGCACAATACGCCTGTATCACTACGCTGCCTTGTGCCACACGTCGCCGCGTGGTTTTCGGCTTGCGCTTGCTTTGGAAGGGAGAAGGGAGCCAGTGATGTGGCTCCAGAGGCATCCGCTGATCGATCCGATGTTCCGCTACCCCACCGTCCCTATCGGGACACCCCCCCCATTTTGAAAAAATGGGGGGGCTGGGAGGGGGTGGCGTTAGCGCCCCGTTCGCACGGGGGAACCTCCACCTCGTGATCTTGTACCGCAACATTCATGTTGCGAACGAGACCCAGCCGCTAATTCTCCGCATATTTGGTTGTCAACCTGGCGGCATTGTACTCGCGCCAGAGAAGCGAGTCAAGTCGCAAGTCTAAAAAGTTACCCCGCACATGCCGTGTGCAACCGGGTTTTGGACCTGCTTTCGCAGGTGGGCTCCAATCGGGAAACGCCGCCTTGGCTCAGGCCTATCGCGTTATTTCACACGAAGATAAGAGCCCGTTGTGTGGATGTTGGCCCAAAACGTTGTAGTCGCATCACGAACACAGCAGGGCAGGATTCTTATACCATAAACTCAAAGAGTGTGGGAGAGAAAAATTAGAGGCATCCAAAAGTGTATAGTACAATTTGTCCATGCCTGTTATGCCAACTTCCTTGATTCTCGTCGCATTTCTGCCGACGCCGCGTGACTTGGAGATCGCGCGGCTGTTGGGTTGGTATCGCATCCCGCTTCGCTCCGCCCCCAAAGTGGTCGCGGTGGACTACCTGGCTTTTTACCAGCCCGCGAGTTTTGGCGAGCGCGGCGGACGGATCGAATTTGTCAGCAAGGTACGCGGCCACGAGTTGACGACGCGCGCCGAACTTCTGCGCGAGGAAGCGGATCATCCGCGCGCGCGCGAAGAGTATTACAAGATCCAACTCGACGCTTTGGAAAAATTGTCCTCGCCGATCGTGACGGACAAATGGAAGCGCATCACGTTCCTTTACACAACAGGGGAATATTTGCTCAACGCCAAATCCGTAAACGACCTTGTTGTTCAGAGCGACGAACGGCAATTGTTGTGGCGCTCCCTGCGCGAACGTGCCGAGAACGACCAACTCTACAAAGTTGACCTGCCCGAAACCGATATTCCCTCCGAAGTGTTGATGGCCTTGCTGGGAATTAAGGAACAGCCCGCACATTACAAATCCAATGGAGAAGATTGGTAAACAGATGACGGCTACGCAATGGGCATTGATTGCTGTGGTAAGTATTCCCCTCGCGCTGGTGGTGACGAATCGTTTGCGCATGGACCTGGCCGCCCTGTTCATGGCGGCTGTGCTGGGGATCATGCAATTTCTTGGTCTGGGGGTTCTCGGTCCCGCCGACACGCCCGGGGCGGTCAGCAACATTTTGACAGGATTTAGCCAACCGATCATCCTGATTCTGATTTCGTTGTTCATCCTGACGCGGCTCCTCGAAAAGAGCGGAGTCACCCGCTGGATTGCCTGGCAACTGTTGAAGTTCGGCGGGGCCAGCCCGGGCCGTTTGATCGGTCTCTTCGCGGCCACGGCGGCGTTTCTGGCGCTTTTCATGAACAATCTCGCTGCGGGGGCCTTGGTCCTGCCGATTGCCATGGAAGTATCGCGTCGCACCCGAATCAGGCCGAGCAAGTTGCTGATTCCCGTCGCATACGGCACATTGCTGGGCGGCTCAGCCACATATCTGACCACCGCCAATATCATCGTCAGCACACTGCTTCCAAACGCCAATCCTCCACAGCCACCCCTTGACTTTTTGGATTTCACCCCCACGGGCGGACTGATCGCTATTGTGGGCATCATTTTCCTCGCTCTCTTTGGAAACCGCCTGCTCCCTGACCGTCAACCCACAGAGGAGCAGGGATTTGCGCGTCTCACAGGCGGTGAATTGGAAGAATTCTTTTCCTTATCGGAACGCCTGTGGGAAGCGCGCGTCCTTCCCTCCGCCGTCCTGGTCGGGAAGACTCTCGCCCAGTCGGAGATCGGGCATCAGTGGGGAGTGACCGTGGCCGCCATCTACCGCGCCCGTGAGGATATTTTGCTTCCCCAACCCCAGCAGGTAATCCGCGGAAACGACATTCTGGTTCTGGTCGGCCGCGAAGACAAGGTAAGCAAACTCAAAGAATGGGGACTGGATGTCCGCTCCGAGGAAGGCGACGGTCATCTCAGCGCCAGGGGCGTTACATTTGCAGAGGTCGTCCTTGCCCCGCATTCCAAAGCGATTGGACAGACCCTCAAAGAGTTGGACTTCCGTCGTCGTTACGGTTTGAGCGTGGTCGCTCTTCACCGCCTGCAACGCAGTTATCGGACTGACGTTGGCGATCTGCCCCTCGACCTGGGTGACGCCCTCCTGGTGGTCGGGACGCCCGCCCAGATGCGACGTCTGCGGAACAATTCGGATTTCATCGTGATCGAGCCAAACTGGAGCGATCAGCCTCTCAGCAAAAAAGAAGTAGCGCTTGCCCTCGCCCTTGTTTTTGGAGGGATCGCCGCCGCCATTGCGGGCGTCCCCATTTATCTGGCCATGCTGTTTGCGGCTGTGCTGGCGCTCCTGCTGGGAAAATTATCCATGGAAGAGGCCTACCGCTCCGTGGAATGGCAGGCCGTCTTTCTGATCGCGGGGATGTACGTGGTCAGTGACGCCATGGTGGTCACCCATCTGGCAGATTTGCTCGGCAACTTTATTCTCGTGGTCGTCAGGCCGTTGGGCGGTTTGGGGTTGGCGGCTGGCGCGTACATTTTGACCGCCCTGCTCACGCAGTTCATGGGCGGACAGGTCACCGCGCTGGTCACGGGGCCGATCACCATCAGCGCGGCCATCCAAATGGGCGTCAATCCGCAGGCCATCGCGGTGGCCACAGCCATCGGTTGCTCCGCGACTTTCTTCACTCCGTTGGCGCACCCCGTCAATATCCTGATGATTGCCCCGGGCAATTACACCTTTGGTGATTTCTTCCGCAGCGGCTGGCTGCTCACCATCATTTGTTTTGTGATGCTGCTGATTGGCATGGCCCTGTTTTGGAAAATTTAGGAGGCATACGATGATCCTGATTAAACGCGGCACGCTGGTCACCGCCAGCGAGACGTTCCAGGCCGACATTTTGATTGACGGCGAAAAGATTGTCCGCATCGGTCTGGACCTCGAAGCGGACTCTGCCCAAGTGATCGACGCGTCGGGGAAGTTGGTCCTGCCAGGCGGCGTGGACCCGCACACGCACTTCGACCTGCCCATGTTCGGCACCGTCTCCTCCGACGACCACTACACGGGACACAAAGCCGCGGCCTTCGGCGGGACGACCACTGTCATGGATTTTGTTGTTCAGGAGCCACAGGGGTTCAGGCGTTCCGTTGACCTGTGGATGGAAAAAGCGCAAAAAGCCGCCATTGATTATTCCTTCCACATGAACCTGACCCATTTCGATGATCAGATTGTGAAAGAGATTCCCTCGCTCGTTGAAATGGGCATCACCACGCTGAAAGTTTTCACCGCGTACAACGGACGTCTCCGCATTGACGATGGCAGCATCTTCCGCGCGTTGAGAATAGCAAAAGAAAACGGCATGTTGGTGATGGCGCACTGCGAAAACGGCGATGTGATCGAGACGCTCATTCCCGAAGCGTTGGCCGCGGGACACACTTCCCCCGAATGGCACGCGCGGACGCGTCCCGCGTGGGGCGCGGTGGAAGCGACCATGCACGTGGCCGCCATGGCCGCGCAGGCCGACTCGCCCGTCTACATCGTCCACATGAACGCGGGCGGCGAAGTGGATATGCTCAAGTATGCGCGCGAACGCGGCGTCAAAGTGATGGGCGAGACCTGTCCGCAATACCTCTTCTTCACCATTGACCATCTCCGCCGTCCCGATGGCGCCAAGTGGATCTGCTCTCCGCCGATGCGGACGGAGAAGGACAACGCCCGCATGTGGGAGGGAGTCCATGACGGCATCCTCCAGACCATCGGCACAGATCATTGTCCGTTCTTTTTCGATGGGACGAAACCGATCGTATACGAGGGAAAAGAGATCGCCATCCCAGGCAAGGAATTGGGCAAGGACGATTTCACCAAAATCCCGAATGGACTTCCCGCCGTTGGCGACCGATTGCCGATTCTCTGGACGTATGGCGTCCGCGCGGGACGGATCACTGCCAACCAGTTCGTCGCGCTGACTTCAACCAACCCCGCCAAAATCTTCGGCCTGTACCCGCGCAAGGGTGCGCTTGTCCCCGGCGCGGACGCGGACATCGTCATCTGGGACCCCGACAAAAAGGTCAAATACGGCGTAGCGCATAGCCGCCATAGGACGGACTACAACCTGTTCGAGGGTTGGGAAGTGGTTGGGATGCCCGAGAAGGTTTTCCTGCGCGGAAAACTCATCGTGGATGGTGAGGCCTGGTTGGGCGCGCCCGGCCAGGGTCAGTTTTTGAAGCGGGGGGTGGGGGAAGTTCTATAGCGCGAGCAGTTCGGCTAATCGCGGATGGTCTGCATAAACCCCGCGATACTTTTCGGGGAGCAATACCGCGATGCGGCACATGATCTCGTCCGTGTAATTTTTTAGCGCCTCGTCGCGGTGTTCGCGCGGGATGGGCGGGAGCCTGAAATACGGGCCAGCCGTCACGGTGATGGGACTCTTCCGCAAGCGTTTGAGATTGCCGAGGATGGTTTTGTCTTCTGTGCCTGTGATCGCCACAGGAACGATGGGGCGGTTCAACCTGGTGGCGAGATATGTCACCCCAGGCTTGGCTTCGATCAGCGACCCGACGCGGCTGCGCGTCCCCTCGGGGGAGATGGCAATGACGTTGCCTGCCTCCATCAAGCGGATGATTCTTCGCATGGCCTTGATATCGGGATTGTAGCGGTCTATGAAAACAAAGTTGAAATATTTCCCCAGAAAATTCAAGAGCCCGTTCTTTTCCCATTTCTCCGCGACGGGGATGTAAATGTCCCAGCGGTCGAGCGCGTAGAAAGCCAGGATGGCGTCGAGGATGCCGATGTGGTTGGTGGCCAGCACGTAACTTTTTTCGGCAGGGAGGTTTTCGTAGCCGCGCACTTCCACGCGGGCGATGAGACGGAGCAGGCCGCGGATGAGCCAGCGCAGGAAGTTACGCATGTTGTTTCTCTTTGAGCAATTCTTTCAGGCGGGGATGATCGGCGTAGAAACCGCGATATTTTTCGGGCAGTTCGGCCGCGATGCGGCACATGATCTCGTCGGTGGCGGTGCGCAGGGACTCTTCGCGCCCGCGTCCGCGCGGCGGAACGTCGACGCGGAGCAACTCTCCCGTACGCGCGGTGATCTTCGAACGGCGAAGCCGCTTCAGGTTCTGGACGATGAGGCGGTCTTCCGTCCCCGTCAGCGCCACCGGCAGGACGGGATATCCGCTCTTCGAGGCGAGGAACGCAACGCCCATCTTCGCCTCCTGCAACGCTTCGGTCTTGGAGCGCGTCCCCTCGGGCGCGATGACCATCAATCCGCCCTTTTCCATGCGCGTCAGAATGGTGCGAAACGCCGCGTAGTCCGCGTCGAAGCGGTTCAGCCAGATGGCATCCACCGCGCGCCCGATGGCGCCGAAGAAGGGATGGTTCTTGTATTTTTCGGCCACGGGCAGGATGATGTCTTCGCGATCCACCGCGTAAAGAAGGACGGCCGTGTCCAGCCGTCCGAGGTGATTCGCCGCGAGGATGAAATTTCCATCGGGCAGTCGATCCAACCCGACCACTTCCACGTCGGCGATGAGGTTCATGATGAAACGGACAATGGTTCGGAGTGTGGTGTATTTCATGTCCCCGATTTTAATGCACAAACCAGGTTTTTTCAAAAAGCCTGGTTTGTGCCTGTTTATCTCCACAGGTAATCGTCGCTGCGCTTTTGCGAGTTGACTCCTTCGGAACCGTACTTTTCGAACATGCGCGAGAAAATTTCGAAATCGCTGGGCGCCATGTTTGTGATCTGGAATCCCACGTTGAAGGCTGTGGGATCCAGAGGGTCCGCGTAGCACCACTTACTGCGCGCCATGAAGACCATGAAACTCTTGTTGGCAACCTCATTGGTTAGTTCGATGCGCAGGCGGAAATCCTTGTTGGGCGGAATGGCTACGGAACTGTCCAGTTTAAATCCACCCGTGCTGATATCGGCCAGGTGGCCGACCAATTGCCCGTTGACCTCATCCATGACGCGCATGTAATAAGAAAAAGTGCGTCGTGCAAGCTTGCGTTTTTCGGCTGGCATAAGACCTCCTTTTGTTTGAAGAAGGGCGTTGTTACCAAAAGTATATAACAGGAATAAATACCTTGCAAGATTGTAAGGTGGTCAAACTTGGGAAAAAATTAGTCCGTCACGCGCAGAATGTGCGTCAGAATCGTCGCACCCGAGCCGCCGATGTTTTGTGCCATGCCAATCCTCGCGTCCGCGACCTGGGTCTCGCCGCACTCGCCGCGCAGTTGCTGGACGACTTCCACGATCTGATACAACCCCGTCGCGCCGACGGGGTGCCCGCGCGCTTTGAGTCCGCCCCGCGTGCAGACGGGCACGCGACCTTTGGGCGTGATCTCGCCATCCAGGCCGAGTCTTGGCCCCTGGCCGCGCTCGGCGAATCCGCAAGCCTCCAGCGAAAGCGCGGACATGATGGAGAACGCGTCGTGCAGTTCGAACACGTCAATCTCTGCGGAAGTGACTCCCGCCATCCCGTATGCCCGTTTCGACGACGCGTACGCCGCCGCTAAAAACAGCGGGTCGCGTCGCGAGTGGACCGCGATGGTGTCTGTCGCGGATGCTGAGCCAGCCACCATAATTTTGCGTCCCTTCAACTTCTCCGCAGGGACGAGGATCGCCGCCGCCGCGCCGTCGCCAATGGGAGACGCGTCCAGCAGGTTGATGGGCGTGGCCACCATGCTCGATTTTTCGAATTGCTCCAGCGTGATGGTCTGGTGCAGCCGCGCATTCGGATTGTGCATGGCGTTGGCGTGGGCATTGATGGAGAACGGCGCGAAATCGGCGTGCTTCCAGCCAAACTCGTGCATGTAACGTCGCATTACCAGCGCGTTGAGTCCCACGAACGACACGCCTTGTTCCACTTCGTAATCTGCATCGGCGGCGGTGGCTAAGGCGGATGTGACGTCGTGTCCCGCCATGTCCGTCATCTTCTCGACGCCGACCACCAGCGCGGATTCCATCTCGCCCGACGCGACCGCCATCAGTCCCGCGCGAAACGCCGCCGCGCCCGATCCGCAGGCCGCCTCGATCTTCGTCGCCTCCGCGCCCCACATGCCGACCCAGTCCGCGATGTGAGTCCCCAGTTGATTCTGATGGTTGATAATGGGCGAAAGCATGTTGCCCACGAAAAGCGAATCGGCGCGTTCGATGCCCGCGTCGTTCAGCGCCGCGAAGGCCGCCTCGCCTGCCAGTTCTTTCAGCGATTTGTCCCAGTGCTCGTCAATTTTTGTCTGGCCGATGCCAAGGATTGCTACAGGTCTCATAAATTCCTCTTGCCGTATTCTAACCGATGCGCCTCTCAGAGACTCTCGGATTGCCGATTGCAGAAAATGTGACAGTCACTTCCAAAGTGACTGTCACATGGTAATCTTGCCGATTATACTTGCGGCATGGATGACGATTCTAAACTGACAGGTCTGCTCGACCGCCTCGAAGGGACTGGTCCCGAGGGCCGCGCCGCGCGTGACTTTTTGCGGGCGCGCCGAGTGAAGGTGGGACTCCGCCCCCAGCCCACTGGCGCGCGCTGGACGCTCTTCGGCCACATTGAGTTGCATCCCAACCAGGTGGATAACGAAGCCTACGCGCTCAGTCTCATCGTCCATGAGGTGCGTCACCTGAAGCAGGGATTCTTCGGCGCGCTCTCTGTGCGCGGGGAGTTGGAAGCCTGGCAGGAGCAATTCGCCTTTCTGAAATCGCAAACGGGACAGTACGCCGCTTCACCGCGTCTCAATGCCATCATCGAGCAATTGATGACGCTCTCCCTCGATTCCCGCGCGGACCTCATCCGTGCCCGCGCGTTGATACGCGAGTACGCGGGGCCAAACTATCGGATCAACTGGTTACCGCTGTATCCGCTGGTCGTATGTTGCCCCACGCGACGCGAGACGGGATAGACCCCGCCAAAGCGGCTGAAAGATTTACCGACTCAATTTAGAGCCTATCCGAATATTGGATTGCAGACTTCCAGTCTGCCTGGCTGGGCGGACTCAAGTCCGCGCTCCGAGTTTTTTCGGATAGGTTCTTAGTCCACTCAAATCTTTAAGACTTCGGAGGTCTGCTGGTTACGGATATACCCGCTTGATCGTCCGCGGGAAAGGAATTGCCTCGCGGATGTGTTCGATGCCGCACATCCAGGCGGTGACGCGCTCGATTCCCATCCCGAATCCAGAGTGGGGGACCGATCCGTACTTACGCAATTCGAGATACCACTTGAATGCAGATTCAGGCAGTCCCTCCTTGTGGATTCGTTCCAGCAGCATATCATGATTGGACATGCGCTCCGAGCCGCCGCAGATCTCGCCGTAACCTTCGGGCGCGAGCAAATCCACCGACTTGCAGACCTCGGGGCGGCCTGGCCACGGTTCCATGTAAAAGGCTTTGACCGCGGACGGATAGCCGTAAACAAAGACAGGCTTGTCGTAAAGTTTGGTGATCTCGGTCTCGTGCGGCGCGCCGAAGTCCATGCCCCATTCGAACTTGAGCAGTTCCTTCTTTTCGGGGTTGGTCTCTTTTTCGTACAGTTCGATCAGGTATTTCGCCGCATCATCGTAAGACATGCGCGGGAAGGGGGTTTGGATGTTTTCCAGTTTGGAGAGGTCGCGTCCGAGAAACTTCAACTCGGCGGCGCGGTCACGCAGGACGCGTTGCGCGATGTGCTGGATCATCTGCTCTTCGATTTCCATCATCTGGTCGAGGTCGCAGAAGGCCATCTCGGGTTCGAGCATCCAGAATTCGGTCAGGTGACGCCGCGTCTTGGATTTTTCCGCGCGGAAGGTGGGTCCGAAGCAATAGACCTTTCCAAAGGCCATGATGGTGGCCTCGCTGTATAGTTGTCCCGTCTGCGCGAGGTAGGCTTTGCCCTCGTCAAAGTATTCCGTCTCGAAGAGAGTCGTCGTGCCTTCTGCCGCGGCGGGGGTGAGGATTGGCGTGCTCATTTCGATGAAGCCGTTGGTGTCGAGCCATTCACGCGTCGCGGCCATGACCGTGGCGCGGACGCGCAGAATCGCCCATTGGCTTTGCATCCGAATCCACAGGTGGCGGTTGTCGAGCGCGAAGTCCACGCCATGATCTTTGAGCGACATCGGGTAATCAATGTCCGCAGTTTGCACGATCTCGATCTGCTTCACGCCGACCTCGTATCCGCCAGGGATGCCAGGCGCGCGCTTGTCCGCGCGGACGGGTCCCGTGATGATGACAGATGACTCCTGTGGCAATCGGACGAGTTGATCGAACACAGCCTCGTCAAGGTCGCCTTTGAATGCCACGCACTGGACGAACCCCGTCCCGTCGCGGACGAGAAGGAAGACGAGTTTGCCCTTGTCGGTGCGGTTGTAGACCCAGCCCTGCACGGTCACTTCCCGGCCTTCGTATTGCGAAATTTGGTCAACGCGGATGATTGGCATGGTTTACTCCTATTTCATTCGTCATTGCGAGGAACGTAGCGACGACACTTGCACCGCACTGCGTTCGGTGCAGTGCAGGTGAGCAATCTCCCCGTTTGGCGAGGAAGTTGCTTCGGGCGGAAGAACACCGCCCTCGCAATGATGATTTACTTGTGTACCTGTCTACTTGTCTACGATCTCTATATGCAATTCCTTCAACTGCTTCGGTTCGACTTCCGACGGCGCATCGGCCATCACGTCGCGTCCGTTCTGGTTCTTCGGGAAGGCGATCACCTCGCGGATGTTGGGTTCGTCCGCCAGCAGCATGACGAGACGGTCTATGCCGGGCGCCATGCCGCCGTGCGGAGGCGCGCCGTATTCGAACGCTTCGAGCATGTGACCAAACTTGGCCTGGATGTCCTCGTCCTTGTGGCCGAGCATCTGGAAAATTTTATTTTGGATGTCGCGGCGGTGGATGCGGATCGAGCCCGAAGCGGTCTCGTAGCCATTGCAGACCATGTCGTACGCGTCCGAAAGGATCGAGGCGGGGTCCGTGTCGAACTTGTCGAGGTCTGCCAGTTGCGGCATGGTGAACGGATGATGCTCCGCGTCCCAGCGCTGTTCCTCTTCGTTCCATGCGAACATCGGAAAGTCCACCACCCAGGCGAAGGCCATCACATCCTTGTCCGCGAGATTCAGTTTATCGCGGAAGATGAGACGCAATCCGCCGAGCACCTTGTTGACGACGGCACGCGCGTCCGCGGCGAAGAGAATCAGATCGCCGGCCCCCGCGCCCGTTCTGGATTTGACCGCTTCGACTTCTTCTGCGGTGACGAACTTCGCGGCGGTTCCCTTCGGACCTTCGGCGGTCACAGCCAACGTGGCGAGTCCCTTCGCCCCCAGCGCCTTCGCGGACTCGGTCAGCGCGTCCACTTCCTTGCGCGACATGTCGGCGCTCTTCGGCGCGACGATGCACTTGACCACGCCGCCCGCCGCCAGCGCGGACTGGAAGACTTTGAACTCGCTCTTTGCAAAGATCTCGCTGATATCCACGAGTTCCATGCCAAAGCGCAAGTCGGGCTTGTCCGTTCCGAATCTTTCCACGGCTTCACGATAGGAAAGTTTCGGCCATGGCGAGGACAGCAGTTTCTTATGCGGCGCGACCGCGGGCAGCATGGCGGTGTAGAGACCTTCGACGAGGGCCAGCACATCGTCACGATGTACGAAGGACATCTCGAGGTCGAGTTGTGTGAACTCAGGTTGACGGTCGCCGCGCAGGTCTTCGTCGCGGAAACAGCGCGCGATCTGGAAATACTTATCCATGCCCGCGACCATGAGCAGTTGCTTCAACTGCTGTGGTGATTGCGGCAGGGCGTAGAACTGACCTGGGTAGATGCGCGAAGGGACGAGGTAGTCGCGCGCGCCTTCGGGCGTGGCCTTGAACATGATCGGTGTTTCGATCTCAATAAAGCCTTGCTTGTCGAGATAGTCGCGCATGAATTTGATGATTTTGTGGCGCAAAACCAGGTTGCGGGTCATGCGTTCGCGGCGCAAGTCGAGATAGCGATATTTGAGACGTGTATTTTCATCGGGCAGGTCATTTTCGTTGCTGATCATGAAGGGCAGGGTTTTGGCCGGGTTGAGGACGGTGATGTTCCTGGCGACGATCTCGATCTCGCCTGTCTCCATTTTGGGATTTTCCATCCCCGCGGGGCGCTTGTGAACGGTGCCTTCGATCTGGAGCACCCATTCGAAGCGTACGTTGGCTGCCACGTTGAGCACATCCTTGGGCAGGTCGGGGTTGATGGTGACCTGGACGATGCCAGAACGGTCGCGCAGATCGAAGAAGACCACCCCGCCGTGGTCGCGGCGGCGATTGACCCAGCCCGAAATGGTCACGTTTTGACCGGCGTGACTGGAGCGAAGTTCTCCGCAAGTGTGTGTTCTGTACATGGTATGCCTCCGAGATTTGTTGCCTCGTAGAACAAGTCTATAGACTTGTTCTACGCGCTAGCAATTTACAAAATAAATCGCCCTTCGCGGCTGCGTCGGGCGATTGGGGTGAGGTGATCTCTCTGTCAACCAGCCATGCTTCGCCCAACGCCCGGGAGGGCGTCATTGTCATTATTGTTGTTGGCGAAGCAGTTGGGTTGCATGGGCGGCATTATAGCACGGTTAGACGGTTTCTTCTACTTTTTCTTTGAGCCAGACATTGATGAGCGTTTCGGTGGAAATGCCCTGCTTGTGTGCGATCTCAGTCAGTTTTTGGGCTAAGGACGGTTCCAAGGCTGTTAGAAAGACACGGCGTTTTATATCCGCCTCAACTTGGACTTCCTTGGTTAAATCCAGGTAGTCAGTCAAGTCGTGGTTGTCCCAAAAATCAGCCGCCTCTTCAATACTGCCAAAATGCTTTGGGATGGGATCGCGTTTATTTTTTACCATAAGATTTCTTTTCTTTCTGCGTCATATTTCGTGCGCTGATTACCAGCGCTTCACCAGTTGACTTGTGAATATAAAACACGATCAGGTAACGACCAGAATCGGTTCTACCAAGCGCTGTGTAGAGATTTTCGTTCTCAACATCTCCAATTTCCATAGCGCGGTTGTACCGCAAAATTCATTTTGCGCCTCGGGGGGCAAGATAAA
>DYKX01000146.1 GCA_020722375.1 Anaerolinea thermophila | reverse complement strand
TTATCTCAATCCCAATTCGGCGCGGCTGATGACGAGACGCTGGATCTCGCTGGTGCCTTCGTAAATTTCGGTGATCTTGGCATCGCGGAAATATCGCTCGACGGGCAATTCCTTGCTGTAGCCCATGCCGCCGTGGATCTGCACCGCGGCGTGCGCGCAGAACATGGCGGTTTCGGACGCGAACAGTTTGGCCGTGGAGGCTTGCAGGGTGAAGCGTTCGCCCGTGATCTTGGCGCGTTCCTTTGCCATGGCGGCGTTGTAGATCATCAGCCGCGCGGCCTCGATGCGGGTTTTCATGTCGGCGATCTTGAAGCCTGTGCCCTGGAATTCGCCGATCTTCTGGCCGAACGCTTCGCGCTCTTTGGCGTACGCGACGCTGGCTTCGTAGGCCGCTTCCGCGATTCCGAGCGCCTGCGCGCCGATGCCGATGCGCCCCACGTCGAGGACGGTCATCGCGATCTTGAAGCCCTCGCCTTCTTCGCCGAGACGGTTTTCCGCGGGGACTTTGCAATTTTCAAAGATCAACTCGCTGGTGGCGGAGGCGCGGATGCCGAGTTTCGGTTCCTTTTTGCCGCGCTTGAGACCGGGCGTCTTCCCGTCCACCAGGAAGGCGGTGATGCCCTTGGCCTTTTTCTCCGGGTTGGTCATCATAAAGACGACGAAGTAATCTGCCACCGGTCCGCCCGTGACCCAAGATTTGACGCCGTTCAGCACGTAAAAGTCGCCCTCGCGGCGGGCGCGGCTCTTCATGTTTGAGGCGTCCGAGCCGGACATGGGTTCGGTCAGCGAATAGGCGCCGATCGCCTTGCCCGAAGCGACGGGGGGGATGAACTTCTTTTTCTGTTCCTCCGTCCCGAATTTCATAATGCCGTGACAGTAGAGCGAGTTGTTGACCGACATGACCACGCCGTGCGCCGCGTCGGCCTTGGAGATTTCTTCGAGCGCCAGCACGTAGGACAGGGTGTCCATGCCCGCGCCCCCGTACTGTTCAGGGACTTCGATGCCCATGAAGCCCATCGCGCCCATCTTCTTGATGGTGGCATGTGGAAATTCCCCGCTCTCATCGAATTCGGCCGCGATGGGTGCGATCTCGTTTTGGGCGAAGTCGCGCGCCGTGTCGCGGATCATCTTGTGCTCATCACTCAACGGAAACAAAGCCGTGTCAGACATGGAACAGCCTCCAATTTTTGATTTTCTAGCGTGATTATACCGCTAGAGAACACGACAAACCTGTAACAGGAAAACGAAATTTCCCAGTAAAATACAGGCAGATTCAGCATGGAGGTTGACATGACAGAGCAGATCGCTTCCGCTTCTTCTTCCACCACATCCGAAGAACGTCTCCTGGCCGCGCTCGCGCATGGATCGGTGATTCTGTCGTTCTTCGGTCCCATCGTCCCCACGCTGGTGTGGACCTTCCAGCGGCGCAAATCGTCCTACGTCGCGTTCCACGCCTTGCAGGCCATCGGGTATCAGATGCTGACTTTCTGGGTGGGGGCGACAGCGTATCTTGTTTTTATACTGCTGTTCACGTTGGCCTTCATTCTGCTGATGGCTTTGGCCGAACTGGGTAATTTAAACTCCGAGTCGACTCCCTTAATTTTTGAAGGTGTCATGTTTCTCTTCATGTTCGGTTTTATAGGAATATATGTGTTGTTGGGAATCGTAGGCGCAGTCTTCTCTCTGCTCGAAAAGGATTTCAACTATCCCATTCTCGGGAAATGGCTGGGGAAATATCTCGGCCGCGGTGCAAATCCTGCTGACCCGTTGAACGCCGACAAGGAAGACCAGTGGATGGCCGCGATGGGTCATGCCTCGGCCATCCTCCTGTTGTGGGGGTTGTTCACGCCGCTGGTGGTTTGGCTCGCGCAAAAGGATTCGTCCCCGCGGCTGCGGTTCCAATCCTTGCAGGCGGTCATCTATCAAACGCTCGCGGTAGTGGGTTACTTCGTCTTCGTGGCGCTGTACTTGTTCATGTTCCTTGCGCTTTTTGCGGGGTCAATTCTGATGTCTGGAAACCCGCAGGATTCCACAGGTGCAGTTTTCCTGCTCATCTTTCTTGGCATCATGTTGATCTTCATGCTGGTCTTTGCCCTGGCCATACCGACGTATCATCTGTTCGCCATAATCGCTGGGATTCAAACGGCGAAAGGGAAGGACTACCGTTATCCCCTGCTCGGCAAATTCCTGGCGCGGCGCATGGGCTATCAGCAATCGCCGCCAGCCGATTGACTTCCCGCGCGAACCGACTATAATCGCCGCGAAAATTTTCCAACGGAGTATCATCAGCGAGTGGCCGAACGATTTTTTTCCTGGCTGTCGCCCAAACTCGAGGCGGGCCCGTTTCATCACAAAGGCGGATGCGGAATCGTCGCCCGCCAGCCCATTGCAAAAGGAGAGGTGCTGGTCATGTGGGGTGGGCGCATCCTCACCTCCTCCGAATTGGATTACTCCATCCCCGATTTTTCCAAACGCGTCCTGCAAGTGGATGAAGACCTCTTCCTCTTCAATCCTTTGCTAAACGATCCCGCCGATTGCTTCAACCATAGTTGCGATCCCAGCGCGGGCATGAACGGCCCGACCAGTCTCATTGCCATGCAGGACATTCCCGCGGATGAGGAGGTCACCTTCGATTATGCCATGTGCGATGGCTCTGCCTATGACGAGTTCGACTGCAACTGCGAGATGCCTCACTGCCGTCATCACGTCACGGGCGCGGACTGGAAAATACCCGAATTGCAAAAACGATACGCGGGATATTTCTCTCCGTACCTGCAGCGACGCATCGCCGCTTCGGTTCTCCATCTTTGACCATGACTGGCCTCCGCCGCACCCGCGTTCCCTTCCCCCTGGCGGTCTTCTGCGCCGCGCTCCTCTTCAGGCTGATTCCTGTCCTCCTCGCGCGTGGACTGGGAATCGGCCTCGACGACATGTTCCAGTACGACATGCTGGCGCGCAGTCTCGCGGACGGCAACGGATTCCGCTGGTACGCCGCTCCCGATCTGGAAATGCTCAAGCCCTACGTGGACTTCGATCTCTCCAGCGTGGACTATGACCCCGTCCGCGGCGTGGAGACATCCTTCCGCGCACCGCTCTATCCCGCCTTTCTCTCGCTCATTTACCTCCTCGTTGGCTCTGGCGCAAACCGTTTCTTCGCCGCCCGCCTCGCCCAATCTTTCCTCGGCGCCGCCCTCGCCCCGTTGACGTATCTGGTCGCGCTCCGATTTCCGCGCTGGTCGAGTAGCCGCGAAGCGGCGTATCGAGACCAGAAGCGGGATGCGGATACAAGGTCAGATCGCCCCGCCCGCCTCGCCGCGTGGACCGTCGCCGCGTACCCCATCCTCCTCGCCTATCCCCTCGGCCTCGGCACCGAGAATCCCTTCTTCCTCCTCCTTCTCGCCTCATTCTACTTTCTTCTCAAAGCCTTCGAGCAGGTTTCTCCACCCGCCAATCATTACGAAATGAGGAATACGCAACATTCATCCTTCATCTTTCATCCTTCATCATTTTATTTTCTGCTTTCTGGCCTCTTCCTCGGTCTCACCGCGCTGACTCGTTCCGTCATCCTGCCCTTTGCCATTCTCGCCCTACTCTTTGCGTTTTACGTTTTACAAAAACGCGCCATTATCGCCGTCCTCGCCTTTGCGTTGACCATCACCCCGTGGATCGTCCGCAACTCGCTGTTGCACCACAAACTGACGGGCATCGAAACCTCGATGGGCTACAACCTCTACCTCGGCTACCACCCGCAGGGAAACGGCTCTTTTGTCTTCGGCCCCTCGCTGGACCTGCTCACCATCCTCGACGACGCCGAACGCGACCGCGTCGGGACGCAGAAAGCCATCGAGTTCATCCGCGCGGAGCCTGGGCGATTTGTCCCGCTGGCAGTCAACCGCCTCGGCTTTTTCTTCGGACTCGAGAAGCGTGTCCTGATGTATTTCTACGGGAACAACATCGTTGGCTTCATTCCCTTTCCGCTATTGTTGACTCTTTTCCTCGTCATGCTCCTGCCATTTGTCATCGTCAGCCTTTCCGCCGCGCTGGGAGCGTCCCTCCTGCGCTGGAATCCCCCGACGATTCTGCTCGGTCTCCTCTTCCTCGCCTACATCATCCCGCACGTTTTCATCCTCTCCGAAGATCGATTCCACCTCGCCCTCGTCCCTTTTTTTGCCATCCTCGCCGCCAATTTCTGGACGGGCGGTTGGAAGTCCCTCGCCTCCCGCTGGAACGAATCCCGCGCGGGAAAAATTGCCGTCACTCTCGGCATTCTCGCCGCGCTTCTATTGCTCCTCAACTGGGGCTTGGAACTCTCCCGCGACTCGGATAAAATCATCCAACTCCTCGGCCCGAACGGCAATTTCTCCAATTTCCCCTACTAACCGCCAATCGCCAACCATGCTCCGTCAAATCTTTCAACCCCTCAACATTGATCGCAAGGTCGCGGCTGTCACCATCGTCAGCACCCTGTTGTTGATCGTTTACTACTATCACGACATCACGCCCTCCGCCGAGATCAATCAGACCATTCTCTTCCTGCTCGCTCCGCTGTTGTTCATCATCTTTGTCTTCCGCGAATCTCCCCGCGACTACGGATTCACTCTCGGAGACTGGCGCGCGGGACTGGTCATCACCATCGGCGGCATCGTTCTGATGACGCCCGTCATCTGGTTCCTTGCCAAACTCGACCCGTCCTCGCAATCCTATTACCAAAACATGACCGCCACCCTGCCGTGGAACACACTCGGCCAGATCCTCGGCTGGGAGTTCATCTTCCGCGGCTTCATCACGTTTGGCTACGCCCGCAAATTCGGCGCCGACGCGCTCTGGATCCAGGCTGTCCCGTTCGCGCTCCTGCACATCGGCAAACCCGAGATCGAGACCCTCTCCACCATTTTCGGCGGCTTTGCCTTCGGCTGGATCGCCTACCGCACGCGCTCCTTCCTCTATCCCTTCCTCATTCACTGGTACATCTTCACGCTCATCGTGCTCGTCGCTTCGGGGACCATTGGCTGACGTCGTTTTTCGTCCCGCCACCGCCGACGACGCGGCGGACATCAAGGCCCTCATCCGTCTCGTGCGGATCAATCCGATGGAACTCGACTGGCGGCGGTTTCTCCTCGCCTCCTCTCCCGACGGGACGCTGGCCGCGTGTGCCCAGGTCAAACCCCACGCTGACGGGACGCTCGAGTTGGCCTCCCTCGCCGTCCGTCCCGCGTGGCGCGGACGCGGGTTGGCGCGTCGACTCGTCGAGCAGTTGTTGTCCCAGTCGCCGCGTCCCCTCTATCTCACCTGCCGCTCGGGCCTCGAATCCTTCTACGAGAAGTTCGGCTTCCGCACCCTGCGCGCCGACGAGTTGACTCCTTACTTCCGCCGCCTGCAAAAACTGGCCTCCGCGATGATGGGACTCTTCCGCAACGGCGAATCCCTGCTCGTAATGCGCCTGGACGTGTAACGGAACTGTTAATTTGCGACTCATTGATTTCGGTTAAAATACAGGCATGGAAACGACCAAGCAGGACATTCTCAAAGCGTTTTACCCCACTTTCATTGGCGTGCTGATCGGGCTGGTGCTCGGCGGTGTGTTGTGGATCGTGGCGCGCTCACCGCGCGGCAATTCTGTTGCGTTGCTGCCGCCGCCCACGCCCGCGCCCCTCGTGGTGGACGTGGCAGGAGCCGTGCCGCGCCCGGGCGTGTACGAACTGCCCGACGGAAGCCGCGTGAAGGATGCGGTGGATGCGGCGGGCGGGTTCCTCGCCGAAGCGGACAGGACTGGTCTCAACCTGGCCGCGCCGCTGGAGGATGGTCAGCAGTTACAAATCCCCTTCCTGGCTGGGGCCGAGCCTGTCGGCGCGGCGCGCGTTGACGAACCTGCTGCGCTGGACTTGATCGACATCAATACGGCCGATGCGGAAACGCTCAGCACACTGCCTGGCATTGGGCCAACCCTCGCGCAACGTATTGTCGAATATCGTGAAACCTGGGGCGATTTCTATTACATCGAAGACATCATGAACGTGGAGGGGATTGGCCCCAGTACGTTCGAGAATATCAAAGACCTGATCATGACAGGCTACGAATAAAAGTAGGGCGAGAAAATATCTCGCCCGATACCATCGTGCCCACCTCCACGCAAGGGACGCAGGCTTGGGATTGGTACGCGTTTGTGAATAATAACCCGGTCAGATACAATTAGGTGGTAAAGGTTTTTTAGAGTTGAAAATGGGTCAGGTTAAGGTGTACTGAT
>DYKX01000332.1 GCA_020722375.1 Anaerolinea thermophila | reverse complement strand
TAATACTCGCCCGACGCGCTGAAACTATCCGCGAGCCCGGGTGTGCGGCTGAACTGAATATCAAGAGCTTCCCATTGTGAGCGAGTAAGTTTCTTGTTGGGTTCCGACATCCCAATTTCCCTTCGCTCGAATTTTATCATTTCTTGCACAGAGACCAGGTTTCCACTGATGGAGTATCTAACTTCTGCGTCGTCCGCCCATGCCGCTGACGAGCATGACGTAGTAGAGCAGTTGCAGGACGGCGGTGATGAGGCCAGCCACGTAAGTCAGCGCGGCGGCGTTGAGCACGTTGTTTACGCCGCGCACCTCCTCATCCGTTTGGATGATTCCGCTTTCGGCGAGCAGGCGTTTTGCCCGCGCAGAGGCGTTGAATTCCACGGGGAGGGTTGCCAGGGCAAAGAGCGCGCCCGCTGAGAAGGCAATCACGCCCGCCCAGGCGAGTCCCGCCCAGTTGAAGAGCAAGCCGACGATGATGAGGATCCAGCCGAGGTTCGAGCCGATGTTCACCGCGGGGACGAGCGCCGAGCGGAATTTCATCGGCAGGTAGCCTTCGCTGTCCTGCATGGCGTGACCGAGTTCGTGCGCAGCAATCGCCACCGCCGCCACCGAGGGGACGTTTGCCACACCAGGCGAGAGACGCAGGGTCTTGTCGCGCGGGTCATAGTGGTCGGAGAGACTGCCGCCGATGCCCATCACGCGCACATCGCGCAGTCCGTCCGCGCCCTCGATGCCAGAGTAAACCGAACGTGAGATCAACTGCTGGGCGGCCTGCGCGCCCGTCAAACCGCTGGTGGCGCGCACCTTGCTCCATTTGTTGTAGGCGGCTTTCACGTACCAGGATGTGGCGCCCATCAAAATCAAAGTGGGAAGCGCAACACAGAGAAGATAGGTTGGGTCGAAGAACATTCGAAATCCTTTCGTCATGGAGTGCGGACTTCAATCCGCCAGACCAGCAGACTGAAGTCTGCGCTCCGTTTCGGGTTACGAGTCTGCGCTCCGTTTCGGGTTACG
>DYKX01000145.1 GCA_020722375.1 Anaerolinea thermophila | reverse complement strand
TCACGCTCTCGCTGTGCGAACTGTTCCGCGCTTACACCGTCCGCTCGGAGAAGGTTTCCCTCTTCCGCCTGGGTATATTCTCCAATCGCTACATGCAATACGCGGTGGGACTTTCGATCGTGCTGTTGGCGCTGGTGGTGAGCGTGCCATTCCTGCAACCCATCTTCAATACGCATTTGCCGTCTCTGCGCGAATGGCTGGTGATCGTTGGCCTGTCGCTCATCCCCGCCGTGTCGGAAGAGATTACGAAATTCGGCCTGCGCCGCAGGGAGGCGCGAACGGTGTAAAATAAAAAACGCGGAGGCCCACATGACAGACAGCCCATACACCGAACGACTGAACCAATTGATGAGTCACCTTAAAGACGGCGCCATCACGCTCGATGGGCTGTTCCCCGAAAAGCGTTCCTACAAATCGCTGGCGGTTTTCGGGAACGACGAGGGCACGATGTTCATGTTGATCGGCGAGTACAAGGGCGCGTATGCCATCTTCGAGGCCAGCCAGTTCAACGAGTGGAGTTTCCACAGCGGGCACTCCTCGCTGGAGGGCGCGCTGAACGAGATGCGCGATTTCCGCCTGAAGCGAATTTCGTGACTCGAAAATTAAATCCTCGCCGCGAATTACGCGAATTCCACGAAAATTTATGAACTTCGCGGCAAAAGAAAAATCTTCCGATTTCCGACACCAACCACGAAGAAAGAGAGGCAGAGATGAACCATCCGTTGGACTTTATCCAAAACGAGCGGCGCAAGCCCCTCTTCCTCTCGCTTCTTTTCCTGACCCTGGTCCTGTTCGCGGTTTTCCGCGCGTTGGACACCCCCCTGCGGACCGCGGCCGCGCCGAACGGCATCGTCTCCTACGAACTCGCGGGCGAGATCAAACCCGCGGCGGAGATGCTCGCCTCGTGGGACGCGCATGCCCAACTCTTCGCGGCCTTCGGTCTCGGCCTCGATTACCTCTTCATGCCCGCCTACGCGCTGACGCTCGCGCTGGGCATCCTGCTCGCGGCGGGACGGCGCCCAGGCTGGTTCGCCCGCCTCGGCGCGTGGCTGGGATGGGGCGCGCTTGCCGCCGCCCTCTTCGACGCGGTGGAAAATTTTTCTCTCTGGCAGTTCCTGCTGGGAGATTTTCAGTCGCTCTGGCCGCGTCTTGCCGCCCTCTGTGCCACTGTCAAATTTAGCCTGTTGTTACTGGGATTGATGTACGCCCTCATCGGCTGGCTGTGGCCGAAACAGAAGTAAAGCAGAACCTTTCTGGTTGGCCAAAAACAAGTGGAGCGAGATAATATCTCGCTCTACGCTTTTATTTTCCCAATCTCCATTTTCACCACACCGCCCATGGGGACAGTCCGTCCCTCCTCCGTCTTGGCCAACGGCAACAGCACGTGGAATTGACTGCCGGGCAGGTTGGCTTCATCGTACCCGCTGCTTTCCACCCAGATACGTCCGCCGTGCGCCTCGACGATGCCTTTCGAGAGCGCCAGTCCCAATCCTGCGCCACCTCCCTTGAAACGGCTCTGACTGGTGGAGTGTTTGTTCAACTCGCCGGGCTGGTAGAACTTGGTAAAGATTATTTCGTGGAAGTCGGGGTCCACGCCCACGCCGCTGTCGCTGACGATGATCTCCACGCCGCCGTGGGGCAAATCCACCGGGCTGGGCGGCGCCACCATCCCTGTGATGCGGATCGTCCCGTTATTGGGGGTGAACTTGATGGCGTTGTTGACGAGATGCGAGAAGACCTTGCGGAGAATGTTCGGGTCGGCTTTGACCGTCGGAAGGGCGGGCAGGTCGAGGGTCAGGGAGATGCGGCGGTCGGCAATGGGTCTCTTCAGCCCAATGCAGACGTCCCGCACCAACGCGACCGCATCCACGGGCTGGATGTGGAGCTGCAGGGCGCGCGCGTCGATCTGTGCGATGTCGAACATCGAGTCCATGATCTCGTGCAGGCGCAGGGTGCTTTTGTGAAGGGAACCAACCACCTGTTTGATATTCTCGTCGAGGTTGTGGTCCTCGAGCAGCATTTCGATGTAACCGCGCATCACCGTGAGCGGGGTGCGGAGTTCGTGCGAGGCGATGGAGATGAAATCGCTCTTGGTCTGGTCGAGACGCTCGAGGTCGCGGTTGGCTTTGTCGAGGTCGCGGTAGGCCTGACTCAACTGGTTGTTGAGTTTGAGCAGGTTTTCCACGAGACGCGCGTTCTCGAGCGCGACGGCCGTCTGATTGGCAAGGGCGCTGACGGTGACCAGGTCGTCGTCGCTGAAACGCTGTCCCGATAATTTTGCGCCAAGGGCCAGCAATCCGATCCAGCGGCGGTTGGCGAAGATTGGCGCGTAGACCTCGGTCTCGAGGCGGTTGAACCATTCGCGTTCGAGGCGGCTGACGGTCTGGAATGTGGGAAGCAGGTCGAGGTCAAATTGAAGAAGCGTCTTCTGGTCACGCGCCAAGTGGAGGGCGATGGGATGATTCTCGTCCAGCATTAGGGGCAGAATCTGACGTTCACCGTCGGTGCGGGCCGCGCGCAGGCGGTAGACGCGGCGTCCGCCGGTGGCGGTTTCCGTATCCACGAGAAAGAGGAAACCGCGCTGAAGTTCCATCGACTCGATGATGAGTCCCACCGCCACGCTGGCGAGGCGCTGCACATCGAGAATATTGCTGATGGACTCGCTGTATTGATGCAGGGTGCGCCCCGCGTCGGTGACCTGGATGTGCAGGAGTTTATCCACCATGCGTTGCACCAGGCCGAGCAGGGGGGTGAACAACAAGGCCAGCACGATCGCGATCGCCGCGCCGATGACCAGCGGATTGTAATTGGGCGCGGCACGGAAGAGCGGCTGGACTCCCAGTGTACTGACCAGATAAAAGCCCACGATGAACAACGTGGTGATGATGTAAATGAGCGTGCGGCGCATGATGAGACGCGAATCGGGCAGGTTGTGGGTCAACACCACGTAGCCCATCACGATGCTGGCCGCCAACCGCAGCGGATTGCCAATGATGCCCGCACCGCCCAGCACGAACAGGTCATTGACCCCGATCAACAGGAGAATGGGGAGCCAATAAGAAAGTCGGTTGCGATGCAGGGGCTGGCGCAGGTAACGCCGCGCGCTGAGCAGGTGGCCGATCACGCCTCCCATGAAAACCACCCATCCCAAAATCGCCCAGGCAAGCGTCAGGCCGTCGCGCGGCAGCATCACCCGGTCGTTCGTCCAAAGGACATCGGGGAGACTGAGCATATTGGCATCCAGACCGACCAGCCCGAGCGCCCAAAGCACACCCAGCGCCAACCAGATCCAGCCCTCGCGGCGCAGGAAGGCGCGCACCACCAGCGCCAGCAAAAACGCCAGGAAGAGTGTGCCGAAAATTTCCAGGCTTAAAAATCCGCGCTCATCCATCTGCGGAAAAAATCCGCCCCGCCAGAAAGCCTCTCCCGCCTGCAAAACGAGCGCGATGAAAACGTAAACCCCAAGCAAAACCGCCGACAATTCCTGCCCGCTGCGGCGTCGGAACGTGCCAATTAGAACCGCGAGATAAAGCACGGTTCCCAGAAGTACCGCTACAAACGTGAGGAATTCCGAAGTGAAGGCAGGCATGCATAAAAAGTATACCGCACTCGGTCACGAATTGCGCTTTTTCAAAGACGGGAAAGCGCAATTCGTGACCGTGGGTATATATACTCGAAAACGCCTTACAGCGGCTTTGCGGTATCATTAAGTCATGGACACCCGTCACCTCTCCCGCCACGCCCGCGACCGCTTTGCCCTTGAAAGCCTGCGCTTCGAAGACATTGCTTCCGCCCGAAAAATCGCATCGGAAATGAACGTCTCTGCCGGGGATTTGTACGCGCTGGGACTGATTGACGAGGCCCTGCGGATTTTGTTGACGCGCAACGCGCCTCCCGCAGAAATGGCCTCCGCCGCATCATTCCTCGACGGGAGGCTGGGCGCGGCTCCCGTGCGCGATACCACGCTGACGTTTGTCTCCGAGTTCCCAACCAAACTAATTTACGAAGGCAAACAAAAAGTAGAGGAATATCTCGTTTCCCCTCTCCCCGCGGGAGAGGGGCTAGGGGCGAGGGCTTCGCTTGAAGAGCTTCTCCTCGTCAACATCCACAATACCAATCCCGCCGCGGAGCCGTTGACGGAACTCTTCGATGACAAGCCGCTGGAAAAGACCGCCTATGAAAAGATGATTGGCGAGTTGGAAGAATACTTCCGTCAAACGTCGAAGGTCGAAGGCCGCGGCGAGTCGCTGGTGGACATGCTGCGCGCGCCCGCACTGGCTTCGCCGTATTCGCTCGAAGGTCAACTGGAATTCATCATCCAAAGGTGGGGCGGACTGCTCGGCGAGGAATTCGTCCAGCGCCTGCTGCGCGCCATGGACTTCGTGCGCGAGGATGCCATCCGCCAGCGCGGGCCAGTGGATTTCAAACCCACCGCCGAAGTTCCAACATATTTTGGCTATCCCGAATACGAAAGGTACAGTCCCGACAAAGAGTGGATGCCGCGGCTGGTTCTCATCGCCAAGAACGCGTATGTTTGGCTCGACCAACTTTCCAAAAAATACCAACGCGACATTTCTCACCTCGACCAGGTCCCTGACGAGGAACTCGACATCCTTGCCCGCCGCGGCTTCACGGGATTGTGGCTCATCGGCCTGTGGGAGCGCAGCCGCGCCAGCCAGAAAATCAAACAACGCATGGGACAGCCCGACGCGGTCGCTTCGGCGTATTCGCTCAATAGTTACGACATCGCGCAGGATTTGGGAGGCTGGGGCGCGCTGGAGAATCTGCGTTGGCGCGCCTGGGGACGCGGTATCCGTCTCTCCGCGGACATGGTTCCCAATCACATGGGCATTGACTCGAATTGGGTCATCGAACATCCCGATTGGTTCCTCTCGGTTGACCAGCCGCCCTACCCCTCGTATACGTTCAACTCTGAAAATCTGATGGATCATCCCAACGTGGGCGTGATTCTCGAAGACCATTATTACGATCATTCCGACGCGGCGGTAGTATTCAAACGTTTCGACCGAACGACGGGCGACGTCCGCTACATTTATCATGGCAATGATGGCACGTCTTTCCCGTGGAATGACACTGCACAATTGAATTATCTCAAAGCCGAAGTACGCGAGGCCGTCATCCAAACCATCCTGCACGTGGCGCGGAATTTTCCCATCATCCGCTTCGACGCGGCGATGACGCTGGCGAAGAAGCACATTCAACGCTTGTGGTTCCCCGAACCAGGCGCGGGCGGCGCGATCCCCTCGCGGGCGGAGCGCGGCCTCACCAGGTCCGAGTTTGAAGCGGCCATGCCCGAGGAGTTCTGGCGCGAGGTCGTGGATCGCGTTGCGGCGGAAGTCCCCGATACGTTGTTGCTCGCCGAAGCGTTCTGGCTGATGGAGGGATACTTCGTCCGCACGCTGGGCATGCACCGCGTCTACAACTCCGCGTTCATGCACATGCTAAGAGACGAGGACAACGCCAAATATCGCATGGCGATCAAGAACACGCTGGAGTTCGACGCGCGCATTTTGCAGAGATACGTCAACTTCATGAACAACCCCGACGAGAAGACCGCTGTGGAGCAGTTCGGCAAAGCGGACAAATATTTCGGCGTGTGCGTTTTGCTTTCCACGTTGCCTGGCCTGCCGATGTTCGGGCACGGACAGGTGGAGGGTTTCCACGAAAAATATGGCATGGAGTACCGCCGCGCCAAATGGGACGAGACGCCTGACGATGGATTCGTCCGCTATCACGAGCAGATCATCTCGCCGCTGCTTCATCGCCGCCGCGTCTTCGCGGGTGTGGAGAATTTCTTCCTGTACGATTTGTTTACGCCTGAGGGGAACGTGGATGAAAATGTGTTTGCGTATTCAAACGGCGTGACCAGCGGATATGAAGCGGATAAGCGGATAGAGGAGCGCGGGCTGGTGATTTACCATAATAAGTTTGCGGATACGCGCGGGTGGATCAAAACGTCTGTGGCGTATTTGGAGAATGGACAGTTGCGGCAGAAGTCGCTTGCGGATGGGCTGGGACTGCCGAACGATGGCTACGTCATCTTCCGCGATGGGATAACGAATTTGGAATACATCCGTTCGTGCAGAGAGATGCGCGAGCAGGGATTGTACGTGGAGTTGGGCGCGTACAAGTGTCACACGTTTTTGGATTGGCGGTTTGTGGAGGGGGGTAATTGGGGATTGGTAAATGGTAATTTGGGTGGGAGTGGCGTGCCTTCGATGCAGGGGAAATTTGATGAAATGTTTGG
>DYKX01000144.1:4118-6269 GCA_020722375.1 Anaerolinea thermophila | reverse complement strand
TACGATCCGTTCATGGCCTCGAACGTCACCAATCCGCCCGCCGAAGCGGTGGCCATGGCCCATCGTATCGACGATGTGGGTGACGCGACCCCGCTCTACGACAAGATCTGGACCGAGATCAAGGGCGGCGAATAGCCATCCCTCGCCTCTCGCGTGACTTTAGGCCGGCCGTGCAAACGACCGGCCTTTTTCTTCTGGACGGGGATGACTGAAGTCGTGCAGCCAATAAACAGCATTATAAAATTCCATAAAATTATCATTTTTCATCACCAAATGATTGACAATTCTGCGTTTTCGTCATAAAATGCGCCTATGGACGAAATAATCGTCAACCCACCAGCCGAAGTCCTGGATGAAATTGACCGCCAGGTGATCGAGCGTCTCCGCAAGGACGGGCGCGCCTCCTTCTCGCAGATCGCCGAGCAACTCAACGTCTCGGCAGGGATGATCCGCCTGCGCTACAACCGTCTTGTGGAAGAAGGTTATTTACGTGTGGTTGCAATCACCAATCCACTCCGTTTGGGCTATAGAACCATGGCGATGATCGGTATCCGCGTGGATGGGACCAAATTGCTCGAGGTGGCCGCGGAGATTTCCAAACTGGAGGAGGTCATCTACCTTGTGGTTGCCAGCGGACGGTTCGACCTGTTTGCCGAAGTGGCATGCCGCGACCCGGACCACCTGCTCGAGTTCATTTCGGGCAAACTTTCGCGGATCGAAGGCGTGCGTGAATCGGAATCGTTCATGCATTTGAAGATCATGAAAGAGATTTATTTTTAGCCTGCTAGTCTGCTAGCCACTGGTCCTCTAGTCGCATGACTAGCCGACAAGCAGACTAGCGGGCTAGGGGACTAACCAAACTAACTCGCGTGTGCGGGTTATAAAACAAATGGAGAAGAAAGGATCATGAAAGTATTACTCGTGGGTGTTGGGGGAGTTGGGGAGGCCATTGCGGCGCTTGTGAAACCGCGGGCCTGGATGGAGCAAATGGTGTTGTGCGATTACAACCTGAAACGCGCCGAAGAGGTGCAGAAAAAACTCGGGGGCGACGCGGCCCGCTTCCCCGTCGAATTCATTGACGCGAGCAGGCAGGAGATGGTCGAGGAGTTGGCGCGGAAATACAGCGTCGATCTGATCATGAATGCGGTGGATCCCATCTTCAACGAAACGATCTTCGACGCGGCCTTCAACGTGGGCGTCACCTATATGGATATGGCGATGACGCTCTCGAAGCCGCATCCCACCGACCCGTTCCACAAGACGGGAGTCAAATTGGGCGATTATCAGTTCGAGAAGTCAAAAGACTGGGAGAAGAAGGGCCTGCTCGCGCTGGTGGGCATTGGCGTGGAGCCTGGCATGGTGGATGTGTTCGCCCGCTATGCCCAGGACCACCTGTTCGACGAGATCGAAGAGATGGGCATCCGCGACGGCGCCAACCTGACCATTGAGGGGTACGAGTTTGCCCCCAATTTCTCCATCTGGACCACCATCGAGGAATGCCTCAACCCGCCCGTGATCTGGGAGGAAGGCAAGGGCTGGTTCACCACCGAGCCATTCTCGGAACCAGAAGTGTTCGATTTTCCCGAGGGCATTGGCCCCATCGAAGTCGTCAATGTGGAACATGAGGAAGTGTTGCTGGTGCCGCGCTGGGTCAAGACGAAGCGCATGACCTTTAAGTACGGACTCGGCGACCAGTTCATCGGCGTCTTGAAGACGCTGCACATGCTCGGACTCGACAACAAGGAAAAGATCAATGTAAAGGGCGTGCAAGTCGCTCCGCGTGACGTGGTGGCGGCCTGCCTGCCCGATCCTGCTCATCTCGGCGACAAGATGTCTGGCAAGACCTGCGCGGGCCTTTGGGTGAAGGGGACGAAAGACGGAAAGAAGAAGGAAGTCTATCTTTACCAGGTGGCGGACAACGCCGAGTGCATGTCGCGGCTGGGATGCCAGGCCGTGGTGGCGCAGACCGCCTTCAGCGCGGTCATCGCCATGGACCTGTTGGATCATAAGCAGTGGGGTGGTGCGGGTGTGCTCGGTCCCGAAGCCTTCGAGCCGACCGTGTTCATGGAGAAGATGGCGGATTATGGTTTCCCGTATGGGATACGGTAGTCGGGTGGTCTGATGGTCGGATAGTCACTGGTCGGATCGTCT
>DYKX01000144.1:0-4018 GCA_020722375.1 Anaerolinea thermophila | reverse complement strand
TCCAAATATCGGAGCGCGGACTTCCAGTCCGCCTGGGGCAAGCGGGCTCAAGTCCGCGCTCCGCAATTTTCGGATGGACTCTAAGTTTTTGAAGAAACGGCCTGTAAAGCAGAACTTCAGAGAATTCCCCCGTAATTTTTTGCGTAAACGGACAAAACCACCCAATCCCTCTGTCCATTTCGGAAACAATCGTTTGCCATCCTTGCCGAGTCTCCTTATAATTGGCACCATCGGCTAATCGCCAACCGCTAATCGCTAACGGCCAATCGCTATCGGAGGACACCATGCCCAATGGATACAACGGAAAAATCCTGCACGTAGACTTGACCAGGGGGACGCTCGAGATCGAAGAACCGAAAGAATCCTTTTACCGCAAATACCTTGGCGGTTCCGCAATGGGGATGTATTACATCCTGCGCGATATGCCCAAGGGCGCCGATCCGCTCGGACCTGAGAACGTGCTCACACTCTTTGCAGGCGTGACCACGGGCGCGCCGATCTCAGGCCAGAGCCGCCTGAACGTCAACGCCAAATCTCCCATCAGCGGGGGCATCGGCGATTCGCAGAGCGGCGGGTTCTTCCCTGCCGAATTGAAGTTCGCGGGCTTCGATGGCATCGTTATCAAGGGCAAGTCGCCCAAGCCTGTCTATCTCGCCATTATGGAAGGGAAAGCCGAACTGCGCGATGCCTCTCACCTGATGGGAAAACTGACCGGCGAAGTGGACGATATTCTCCACAAAGAAGTGGCCCCGAAAGCCGAGATCCTCCAGCACGGGCCAGCCGCCGAAAAGGGCGTGCTGTTCTCGTCGCTGGTGAGCATGTCCAACCGACATAACGGGCGCACAGGCATGGGGCTGGTGATGGCGTCCAAGAACCTGAAAGCCGTCGTGGCGCGCGGCACGAAGAAGGTCCAAATGGCCGACGCGAAAGCCGTCACCGCGCTGAACAAGATCGGGCCGAAGGCCATCCCTGAGAATGGGGATATGGACGGCCTTGCCAAGTTTGGCACGGCGGTGGTGGTGCTGTTCAACAACACCATCGGCACGCTTCCGACCCGCAATTACAATGAAGGTCAGTTCGAAGGCTGTGAATCCATCAGCGGCGAAAAGATGGCCGAGACCATCCTAAAGGAACGCGACACCTGCTTCTCGTGCGTCGTCCGTTGCAAGCGCGTGGTGGAAGTGAAGAAGGGTCCGTATAAGGTGGACCCGCGCTATGGCGGTCCCGAATACGAGACGCTTGGCACCTTTGGCTCCTACTGTGGAATTAGCGATCTGGCGGCGGTCTCGCTGGCGAACCAGATCTGTAACGAATACGCGGTGGATACCATCGCCTGCGGCGCCACCATCGCCTTTGCAATGGAATGCTTCGAAAAAGGCATCATCACCACCCGTGAGACGGGCGGCTACGAACTCAAGTTTGGCGATGCCGAGGCCATGCTCACGACCCTTTACCATATCGTTAAGGGTGACACCGAGTTTGGACGCATTCTCGGGCAGGGTTCGGAACGCGCCGCCAAAATCTTCGGCAAGGGCGCCGACGAATGCCTGATCACAGTCAAAGGCGCCGAAGCCCCCGCACATATGCCGCAGGCCAAGCGCAGTCTGGCGCTGATCTACGCGGTCAATCCCTTCGGCGCAGACCACCAGTCCAGCGAACACGATCCCTATTACGAGGAGGGTGTGGCCGACTTCAATCTCAACCGCCTCAAACAGATCGGACTCGGCTCGCCGCAACCCGCCTACTCGCTCACCGAGGAAAAAATTCGCTTCGCCTACGAGACCGAAGTCTTCTACTCCATGCTCGATTCCGCTGAACTCTGTCAATTCGTCTACGGCCCCACGTGGACGCTCTACGACGGCGAGCAGACCGCCGAAATGATTCGCGCGGTCACAGGCTGGGACATCACCCTCGACGAGTTGATGATGGTCGGCCGCCGCCGCCTGAACCTCTTCCGCACCTTCAACGCCCGCGAGGGATTCGGCCGCAAGGATGACAAACTGCCGAAGAAATTCTTCAAGGCGATGACGGGCACGGGTCCGACGGCGGGCTTCGCTCTGACTCACGAGGAGGTGGATGCCGCCATCGACGCGTACTACAAACTGGCAGGCTGGACCGCCAACGGCGTCCCCACCCGCGCAGGACTCAAATCCCTCGGCATCGAATGGGCCGCGGATTACCTCCCCGCGTAATTCGATTACTAACCACGAAGGACACAAAGGACACGAAGTCAATTCAAAGGATTTTCCCTTTGTGACCTTCGTGTCTTTTATGTTTAAGAAAAGGAAAATATGACCTCCCAACTCTACACCGAAAACTTCCCCCACATGACTCCCGCCTGGAGCCGCATCTTCAACTTCGTGGCGGAGCGCGCCGAAGGCCCGTACATTTACACGGACGATGGACGCAAACTGCTGGACTTCACCAGCGGCATCGGCGTGACGAACACGGGTCACTGCCACCCGAAAGTCGTGGAAGCGATCCGCGAACAGGCGGGCAACTTCATCCACGCGCAGGTGAATATCGTCGTCCACAAGCCGATGCTGCAACTCATCGAAGAGATTCGCCCGCTCGTCCCGCCTTCGATCGACTCGTTCTTCTTTGCCAATTCAGGCGCGGAAGCCCTGGAGAACGCGGTCAAGATCGCCAAGGTTGCCACAGGCAGACAGAACGTCATCGTTTTCAGTGGTTCGTTCCACGGACGCACGCACGCCACGATGGCGCTCACCACCTCCAAGACCATTTATCGCGCGGGCTTTGCGCCGCTCATGGCGGGTGTCTATGTCGCGCCGTTTCCGTATGCTTTCCAACTCAAAATGACCGAAGATGAAGCCAGTCAATACGCGCTGGGGCAGTTGGAACATCTGCTCGCCTCGCAGACCGCGCCGAAAGAGACCGCCGCGATCATCATCGAATCTGTGCTGGGCGAAGGCGGTTACATCGTTCCGCCCGCTTCGTTCATGAAAGGCCTGCGCGAGATCTGCGACAAGCACGGCATTTTGCTTGTCCTCGATGAAGTCCAATCGGGGTTTGGGCGCACGGGCAAGTGGTTTGCGTTCGAGCATTTCGGCATCGTGCCAGACATTATGACGGTCGCGAAGGGAATCGCCTCGGGCATGCCCCTCTCTGGCGTCTTCACCCGCACCGACATTATGAAGAAACTTGACACGGGCTCCATCGGCGGAACGTATGGCGGAAACGCCGTCGCCTGCGCGGCGGGAGTTGCCACCATCCGCGCAATGCGGGAGGAGAAGATGGTCGAGAACGCGGCCGAACGCGGCCTCCAACTGATGACGGGACTTCGCAAATTGCAGGAAGAATATCCCCAGATCGGCGACGTGCGAGGCAAAGGTCTGATGGTTGCGACCGAATTTGTCGCCGAAGGTGGCAATCAAGCCAAGGCCAAGCCGCTCGTCAAGGAAGTCATCCACGCCGCCGAGGAACGCAACCTGCTCCTGCTCTCCTGCGGCACCTACGACAATGTCATCCGCTGGATCCCGCCGCTGAACGTGACCGCGGGTCAGATCAATGACGGGTTGCGGATATTTGAAGAGGCATTGAAGGCAACCGTTAAGTAGACACGTAAACAGGTACACAAGTACACATGTCTTTTGACGCAGCCTGTGTACCTGTCTACTTGTATACGTGTGTACTTGTATACAAACCTTATGACTGAACTCAATCGGAACAAACTCACTCAATTGTTACAGAAGGAAGAAGCCCTCTTCCACAAGTCCCATCCCAAATCCTTCGAACTCTATCAGCGCGCAAAAAAATCCCTCCACGGCGGCGTGCCGATGCTTTGGATGGTTCGCTGGGCGGGATCGTTTCCTGTCTTCGTGAAGGAAGCCAAAGGCGCGCGCTTCACCGACGTGGATGGCAACTCCTACATTGATTTTTGCCTCGGCGACACGGGCGCGATGACAGGTCACAGCCCCGATGCAACCGTTGAAGCCATCAACGAGCAGATTCAAAAAGGCATCACGCTCATGCTCCCGTATGAGGATGCCATCTGGGT
>DYKX01000008.1:7733-34226 GCA_020722375.1 Anaerolinea thermophila | reverse complement strand
TCAACATGCCGCGCAGTTTGTTGAGCACGAGGGTGGCCAGCGCTTCGCCGTCAATATCTTCGGCGATGATGACCAGGTCGCGTTTGCCGATCTGGACGAGTTTCTCGAGGATGGGGACGATGTCCTGGGCCGCGGAGATCTTCTTCTCATTGATGAGGATATACGGCTCGTTGATGACCGATTCCATATGCTCGGTATCGGTAATGAAGTAGGCCGAGATGTAACCGCGGTCGAACTGCATGCCTTCCACGAATTCCTGCTCGAACTGCATGGACTTGGACTCTTCGACGGTGATGACGCCGTCCTTGCCGACCTTGTCCATCACGTCCGCGATCAGGTTGCCGATCTCGGCATCCGCGGCGGAGTTGGTGGCCACGGAGGCGATCTCTTCCCTGGTGTCGATCTTGGTCGCCATCTTCTTGAGCGACTTGACGACTTCTTCGCTGGCCTGTTCGATGCCGCGTTTCAAGAGCATCGGGTTGAAGCCCGCCGCCAGCGCCTTCAGGCCTTCGTTGACGATGGCATGCGCCAGCACGGTGGAGGTGGTGGTGCCGTCGCCGGCGATGTCGTTGGTCTTCTGGGCGGCTTCCTTCAACAGTTGCGCGCCCATATTGGCAAACGGGTCTTCCAGTTCGATCTCTTTCGCGACGGAGACGCCATCATGGGTGATGGTGGGGGAGCCGAACTTGCGGTCCACGGCCACGTTGCGGCCTTTCGGGCCGAGTGTGGCGGAAACCGCGTCGGCGACGACGTCCATGCCCTCTTTCAGGCGGCGGCGTGCGTCTTCAGAAAATACAAGTTGTTTTGCAGCCATGGGAAATTCCTCCAAAAAATATTATTCAATTACAGCCAGCAGGTCGCTCTCGCGCAGGATCAGCAATTTCCTGCCGTCCATTTTGAACTCGGTGCCGCCGTATTTGGCATACAACACCTTATCGCCAACCTTCACGTCCATGGCGATGCGCTCGCCCTCGTCATCGCGTGCACCGGGTCCAACAGCCAGGACTTTGCCCTGTTGGGGTTTTTCCTTGGCAGTCTCAGGCAGGACGATGCCGCCCGCTGTCACCTCTTCCTGCTCGATGGGTTCCACCACAAGGCGGTCGCCGAGGGGTTTGAGAGAGAGTTTCATACGTGACCTCCAGATAAAGCAATTGAATTTGGTTTTGGGATTAGCACTCGCATACCGGGAGTGCTAACAGCGTGCGAATAATACTTGCCTTTGAAATCGTAGTCAAGAGGGCTGTGTAATTTCTTACAAATCTCTGACGTATCCCCCGCGTAGAGTAGAGCGAGATAATATCTCGCTCTACGGCGTTTGCGTAGGAGTCATCGCATCATTCGTGACGGGGGAACTGGTCGTTGTTACGATGGGCGTGACACCAACCTGAGCGCAGATCGTCTCACCCGACTGCATATCAAAGGCAATGTTTGGATTACTATCATATCCACCCGCACGCATTTCAGCAAAAATCTGCAGAGCCTCCTGACAATAATTTTGCCTAGGGCGGCTAAGCGCGGCCAATACTGACCCATAAATATCATAATAATAAAGTGTATTGGGAGAAAGCGCCAAACCAGTCACTGCGGTGCCCGAGTCGCCCTCAGCGCATCCGCCGCGTGCCTCGCAGGATTCCGCCGCGGTGCAACCACGCACCGCGCATTTCAACGCGGGGATGGCGCCTTCGAAGTTGCGCGATTTATGGAAAACAATACCCAATTGTCCATAGGTATCGGCGTTGCCGGGATCGTAATCCAGCGCCTTCTGGACGTTGAGCGCGGCGGCAAAGTAGTCACCCGTCTGCGAATAGGTCTTGGCAATCGAAAGATATGGAACGGGATCAAGCACTCCCAATTGTTCATTGATCTGCGCGGCCTTTTGAAAGTATTCCAGCGACTTTTCGTAGAGCGCCAGAGCGGATTCCTCGTTCAGGCTTCCAAATGCCAGGCGGCGGTAATTGGCGCCCGCCCGCAAATAAAGGAAGGTGAGATTGGGCGAGATGAGGATGGCCTTGTCATATTCCTGAATGGCCTGGTTGTAGAGACCAAGCGACTCGAGCACGTAGGCATAGACGCGATGTACGTCCATCAGGTTGGCGGCATCCTCGCGTTCGAGCGCCTGCAGAATGTACTGCTCGGCCTGGTTCCATTTTTGCTGGTCAACGAGGATTTCTGCATAAAAGGCCAGCGCGAGGGTGTTCTGGTTATCCAGTTGCAACGCGCGGACGGCCTCCTGCTCGGCCTCGGTCAGCAATCCGATGACCGCGTCGCACGTGGGAGCGACGGCTAATTCCTCCGCCGTGCAGACGAGGGAGGCGTTGGCGTTCCAGTCCAGCACAAAGGCGCGGATGGCGTGGACGGTGGAATCGTCGGGGGCGAGACGCGCGGCCTCGTCGATGGAACCCAGCGCGTCGGTCAGGCGGGCGAGGCGGGCGGGGTCGGTCGTCAACAGCGCGGAAGAATAGGTCTGCACGCGCGCCAGGTTCGCCCAGATTTGCGCGTTGGCCGGGTCCACGCGCACCGCTTCTCGGTAGGCCGTGATCGCCGCGTCGATGTTGCCCGCCGTGAATTGCGCGTCGCCTTCGAGCGCGTACGAGTCCACGGAACGCGTGGGCGTGGCGGTGGCGGTGAAGGGACGTTCGATCTCGCCCTGATCCACCCCGCGGATCAGCCAGATGCCGCCCAGGATCAACACCATCAAAAAGAAGAGGCGATAGATGTTGGTGCGCGGTTTTTTATAAAAAAGTTCGCGGCGGGGGTAAACGTTCATGGAGCGGATGTGGCTGTGGCGGTTGGCCCCGCCTGTGTGGGAGTGGGCGCAGACGCCAGACTCTCCTCGCAGATGGTGAAGACCTCGTTGGCGTTCGCGACCGCGATCTCGTCTGCGGGGACGCGCCCAAGGATGGTGTTCGCAATCGGGAGCGCCTCGCCGCAGCGGTTCAGCCGCGCCAGCGCCAACGCGTAGGTGAAGTAATACTCGACGACGCGCGTGTCCGTTGTCAGGGGGATCGCTTCGACCGTGTCCCCTTCGGGCGTGCGTCCGCCGTTGACGGTGAGTCCCAGTTGGACGATGGCCTCGGCCCAGTCGGCGGTGTGGTAAAGCATCACGCCGTAATTGCCGCGCAGGCTGGCGTCGGTGGGCGCGTCCTTGACGGCAGATTCGCCGTATTGCGCGGCCTTGGCAAACTCGCCGATGGTGGCGTATGTGCGCGACATCAACAGGTCTGGGGTTGGGTCAGACGGGTTGAGCGCGTTGGCACGCGTGAATTCCTCCACGGCCAGGTCATAGACCTGCTGGGCGCGGTAGTTGCGTCCCAGCGCGATGTGCAGGTCGGAGATATTTCCGTTGATGGCGATGGCGGCCTGATATTCGGCGATGGCCTCCTCGTAGTTCGCGGTGGCCTCCAGGATATATCCGCGGGCGCGGTGTGTTTCGATGGTGTTTGGTTCCAACGCAAGCGCCACCTTTGATTCTTCCGCGGCCTTGGCCAGATTCTCGAATGGACCCGTGCCTGCCAGGAACGCGTCCACCAGGATTTCGGTGTAGATGGCGTGCGCGAACCCGCTGTCCGGGTCGAGTTCGAGCGCGCGTTTGATGGACGCCTCCGCGCCCAGATAGTCGCCCTGAAAATCCAACGCCCAGGCGCGCACCGCATGAGCGCGTGGATTACTCGCATTGAGCAGGATGGCCGCCTCCGCGCTGGCCTGCGCGTCCTTGTAAAGACCCGCAAAGACCTGCACGCGTCCCATCGCCACATAGACCGCATCGTCACTTGGATTGGCCTTCACGGCCTGCTGGTAAAAGTCAATGGCCTGGAGCAGTTTCCCGTCTGTGAAAGAGGCCTCCGCCTCGGTCACGTACGATTCGGGTGAACGCGTGGCGGTGGGCGTCGGCACGAACGGCGGCGGGATGGTTGGCACGATCACGCGGTCCACGTAAATCATCAGCGCAATCAGAATCAAAAGCGTCACCACCATGAACCAGTTCACCTTGCGCCGCTTGCGGGTCATGCTCCACTTTGGCTTGCGTCTTAAATACATGCGGTCATCTTACCTTTTGTGAGGAGGGGCGTCAAGCCTCCCCCTTCATTTTGGGCTAATCGGACTCTTAACTTCGTTTTGCAGCGCACGCACAAATGAATTGGAAGCGCGAGACAGGGGTTTGTGCTAAAATCCAGCCATGCAGTTCGAGGTCTTTACCCTCCTGCCCGAAGTCTTTCCCCCGTACCTTGAATCCAGTATTCTTCAACGCGCCCGCCAGCGCGGACTGATCGACGTGCGCCTGCACAACATCCGTGATTGGGCGCGGGACAAACATCACACGACGGACGACATGCCCTACGGCGGCGGCGGCGGGATGGTGATGAAGCCCGAGCCGGTCTTCGACGCGGTCGAATCGATTCTTGGACCTGAGAGCGGGGTGCCGGTCATTTTGCTCACACCGCAGGGACGCGTCTTCTCGCAAGCCGTGGCCCGCGAGCTCGCGGCGCATGAACGGATCGCCCTCCTGTGCGGACGTTACGAGGGCGTGGACGAACGCATCCGCATGCGCCTCGTCACCGACGAGATTTCCATCGGCGATTACGTGCTGACGGGCGGCGAACTCCCCGCGCTCATCCTGATCGACGCGGTGACGCGTCTCCTGCCCGGCGCGCTCGGCGATCCCACCGGCGCAGACGACGATTCCCACGCCAGCGGCCTGCTGGAATATCCACACTACACGCGTCCGCCCGAGTTTCGCGGCGACGCGGTCCCCGACATCCTGCTCTCCGGCGACCACGCCAGGATCGAGAAATGGCGCCGCGAACAGTCGTTGTTGCGGACATTGGAACGGCGGCCCGATTTATTGGAGAAGGCGGACTTGTCAGAGAAAGATCGCAAATTCATCGAAAGTCAAAAGTCGAAAGTCAATCCAGAATTTTGATCATCTGACCATAAGGAACTTGATGATGGTTTTTTCGTTGATAAACTTCGAAGAAATTAGACACAACCTCTTTTCTTGATTGGGCGCAGGAGTATCATGGAAGAAAAAACAGGAACAATTTATGCGTTTATTGACAGTCAGAATTTAAACTTATCCGTTCAAAAGGATATCGTTAATAGTGCGGGAGCGATGATCTACAAAGGCTGGAAGTTGGATTTCAAACGCTTTTTCATCTATCTCAAAGACAAGTATAAGGTTGGCAGGGCATTTCTGTTTATTGGGCGTGTTCCAGGAAACGAATCGTTGTACGAATACCTTGAAGATATTGGTTATCAAGTGATCTACAAACCCACCCTTGAGTACAGAGACGGACAGGAAAGAATTATTAAAGGCAATGTGGATGCGGAATTGATTCTGCATACGATGATCGAATATCCCAACTTCGATAAAGCCATTATCGTTGCAGGAGACGGGGATTATTATTGCCTGATTGAATATCTTGCGGCGCAGAGGAAACTATTGCGTGTCATTATCCCAAACAGAAGAAGCTATTCCTCCCTGCCAAGAAAATTCGGCTCGTATCTCGTGTATGTCAACGATCTCAGGATGAAGTTGGAGCACAGAAAACAGGCAATAAAAAAGAGAGGGATTGACCTTCGGACGGAACCTTAGGCGTGCCCTCTCATCGTGATGGGCATATAATACCACTACTTCGCCTTTTGTCAACACGCGAGAGTTTGGAATCCCGGTACTTTTCCAGCCACGTAACCATCTCGCGCCCACTACCATCCACCCGCATCACATTCACGGAGGAACACCATGACCGCACGACTCAACTACGGCAAGACCTTCCTGCTCGGCTTCGGCTTTTTTGGCGTCAGCGTGATCTGGGGAGTGTACAACGCCTTCGTCCCAATCTTCCTCGCGGACAAGTTCGGCCTTTCGCCCGCGTGGATCGGTTTCTTCATGACGCTCGACAACATCGCGGCGCTGTTCATCCAGCCGCCCGTCGGCGCGTGGTCGGACCGCATCCGCACCAAATGGGGACGACGCATCCCATTCATCCTCATCGGCGCTCCCATCACTGCGGTCGCGTTCGGATTCATCCCGATGGCGGCGGTCCTGCCTTTGTTCGTGGCCTGCACCAGCACCACGCTGTTGAGCGCCGCGCTCTGGCGTACTCCCGTGGTCGCGCTCATGCCCGACATCACGCCCTCTCCCTTCCGCTCGCAGGCGAATGGCGTCATCAATTTCATGGGCGGCGTTGGCGCCATCATTGCCCTGCAGACTGGAGGGATGCTGTACAAGATGAGTCCCAACTTTCCGTTCTGGCTGGGGTCGGCGCTGGTCATCCTTGCCGCGTTGGTCGTCTTCTTCTTCATTGAAGAGCCGAAGGAATACGAAGCCGCGGAACAACAACCGGGGATGTGGGCCAGCCTGAAGGAAGTGGTCAACGACACAGAAAAAAGCGGCCTGCGCATCCTTTCCGCCATTTTCTTCTGGTTCATTGGTTATTCGGCAGTGGACACGTTCTTCACCCTCTATGCCAAGAACCACCTCGGGCTGAATGAAGGGGACGGGGCAACATTGCTCTCGGTTGTCCCCCTGTTCTTTGTGCTGTTTGCCATCCCATCCGGTCTGCTGGCTGGCCGCATCGGACGGCGCACCACCATCACGATCGGACTGGTCGCGATCACGATCATGCTCTTCCTGCTTTACGTCACCCCGGCCTCCGCGCTGTTGGTTGGTATTGCTCCCCTGCCATTGGTGGGCATTCCCCTGGTCGAAGGCGGAGCACGCATGCTCACGCTGGCAGGCGTCATCCTGATCTTTGCCGGCATCGCCTGGTCGTTCATCAACATCAACTCCCTGCCCATGATCGTGGACCTGACCAGCGCGGCGCGCATCGGCACCTTTACCGGCCTCTACTATCTCTTCTCCACGCTCTCGGCCATTGTTGGGCCAAACGTCAACGGCTGGGCGATCCAACTGGCAGGCGGTAATTACAACATCATCATGTTGATCGCACCATTCTTCATGATCGTGGCGATGATCCTGATGCTCGGTGTCAAACGCGGAGAGGCGCAAGCGTCATAAGTTCACGAGGGACCGAATGCACAAAGTTGTTGTTGGTCGCAACGACTTTGTGCATGCTTATTTTTTCGGGAGAATTCCATGGAGACAAACAACCAGGTCAACGGGCCAAAGCCGAAAGACAACTCAGTTTCAATTGTTCTCATCATCTTTGGCGTGCTTGGATTATGCGCCCTGGTAGGCACCATCCTCTTTTGTGGCGCATCTCTTCTGTTCCTGCGGGGAAACAAGAGTCTTCCCGCCATCCTGGCTACCCCCGTGCCAACGGTGGATTTGGTACAGGAAACAAACGCTGACCCAGCCTGGGAAGTAGCCTTCAGCGATGAATTTGCCAGCAATGCCAATCATTGGGATGTCAGTCCCTATGAAAATGACAATGTTAAATTGACTAGAAAGATCTCGGGGGGAAAATATATCTGGGAATTCAACGCAAAGACCGGCTGGAATTTTTGGGAATCGCCGAATATGAAAACCGTGCGTAACTTCGTGGCCTCCCTGGAAATTACGCACACGCAAGGTTCCACGTTTGATGATTACGGGATGATTCTGAGGGTTTCAGGAGGCAATTATTACTTCTTCAGAGTAGATGAGAATGGTCGGTATACCTTCGGCTACCGCTATTTGGAGGAATATACTACTCTGCTTGCAGGGGAAAGGGCGAACCTGATCCGCCCTGGACAGCTCAACCGCGTCACAGTCAAGGCCATCGACAAACATTTCTCGTTATATATCAACAATGTACCAGTCGGTGAAGTGGATGATGGTAAGTTTTCCAGCGGCAAGGTCGGCATCTTTCTCTCCCCCAGTGGATCGCCAGAGAACCTGCCCAAGCCTGATGCGCGGGATACCAGTTTTTCATCTCAAACGGGATACTCCTCGCGTTTTGAACTGGAGAATTTACAGGTATGGAGTCTTGCGCCTGGAACATCCGACAACAAAGCGGAAGAATTGCCTCCTCTTGAGCCGGGCGCGGGACAAATTGTTTTTGTCTCTACACGCGATGGCAACAGCGAAATTTATTCCATCCAACTTGATGGAAATGACGCGGACCGCCTCACCAACAACCCTGCTGATGATTTTTCCCCAAAATGGTCGCCCGACGGACGACAGATCGCCTTCGTCTCAACGCGTGAAGGCGACCCTGAGATTTTCGTCATGAATCGGGACGGCTCAAAAATGACAAGATTGACGAACGATCCCGCCGATGACCTTGACCCATCCTGGTCGCCCGATGGGCAAAAGATCGTTTTTGCATCCAATCGCAGTGGAAATTACAATTTATACATTCTCGATGTCAACACAAAATCTGTAGAACGCCTGACAGAAATCGATTCGAACGAACGCTACCCCGATTGGTCTCCAGACGGGAAAACCGTCCTCTTCCAATCCGAAAGGGGCTTTGGAATCAATCTCTTCACAGCGGATGTGGAAACGCAAAAAGTTAAACAGGTCACGTTTGATCGGACCAGTTCCATCCATTATCCCATTTGGGCACCGAATGGGAAATCCATGCTGTATCAGAAATATTTTGGAAGCACCTCCGTCGGTCTCGTCGTTCGCGATCATACGACCAACAAAACGAGCAACATTATCAGTCTTGATTTTCAAAACGATCTCTGGCCTGCCTGGTCTCCAGATGGTTCGCAGATCGCGTTCGTCTCCAATCGCGATGGCCAGATCGACATTTACATCATCAACAAGGACGGAACAGCCATTTATCGCCTGACCGACGACCCGGTCGTTGAATCCGAACTGGACTGGACGGCCGAATAATTTTCATGCGCGCCAAATTAGCGATCTCGATTTTCATCATCTGTCTGACTCTGGCCGCCTGCAGCCTGCCCGTGACAAGAGACTGTGCGCGGCCAGAGGTCTTCTGCGTCGGCCTCGTCACCGCGTTCGGCAAGGTGGACGATCACGCCCTCAACCAGTCCGCGTGGGAGGGGGTGGCGCAGGCGCGTGACGAAGGCCTCCTCTACAAGGCCGACTTCATCGAGACGGTTGACGCGCGCGACCGGGCAAAGAACATCCGAACATTTTTGGAAAACGACTACGACGTGATCGTCACCGTCGGCGCGGCGCTGGACGAGGAAACCCGCCTCGCCGCGGACGAGTGGCCGGGCGCGGCCTTCATCGGCGTGGACCAACCCGCAGGCGAATCCCGTCCGAACCTGGCGACGATCACCTTCCCCGAAGACCAGGGCGGATTCCTCGCCGGCGCGCTGGCCGCCTTCGTCACGAAGACGGGCAAAGTGGCCGCGCTGTGTGAGGTGGAATCCCTCCCAGCCATGTGGCGATACTGCGAAGGATTCCGCGTCGGCGTGCGATATGCCAATCCCGACCTGCAGGCACGCGTCCTCTATAAAGATGAAAGCGCCGTCGGTGAGCTGTTCAACGACCCCAAATGGGGGCAGGAGCAGGCCCTCTTCATGCTCGGCGGCGGCGTGGACATTCTCTTCGCGGCGGGAGGCGAAACCGCCCGCGCCGCATTGGAGACCGCGGCCGCGCGCCGCGTCTTTGTGATCGGCGCGGAAGAGGATATGTATTATCAGTTGGAAAATGCAGATTTTGTGCTGAGCAGTGCTGTCAAACAGGCGGGGGCGGGCGTGTACGCGCTGATTCGGTCCTTCGTCGAGGGGCAATTCCCCGCCGGGGAGACGCGGGGCACGTACGCGCTCGGACCGTGGCATGACCTCGAGAGGCAGATCCCGCCCACCGTCCGCGAAAGACTCGAGCAGATCCGCATCGGTCTGGCGGATGGCTCCATCCAGACTGGCGTCCCGTCAGAGCGTTAACATTATGGTCCTCTCAAAGTCGCTTGACGGATTGACCGATTTGGAACGCGAATAGCGCGAATGGGCGAATTTCACAAATTTTCCTGTATTTATTCGCGCCATTCGCAAATTCGCGATATTTGCGTTGAGAAATCTCTGACTTTGAGAAAGCCATGGCGTTAACATAGTTCGTCCTTGCACAATAAAACGAGAGGCTGTATACTCCCGCTGGGGAACGACGCTTATTCACTTGTACAAGGAGGTGAATTGCCTCGAGACCAATTGCAACCAATTAGTGTCAATCATCCCCATCAATCCACTTTCTCACATTTGAGAGGAGAAGAAATGAAGAAACTGTTCGTTGTACTATCTGTTTTGGTCGTGCTTTCACTGGCTCTGACCGCTTGTGGTCCCAAGCCGACCCCGACCCCCGTTGCGACCGAACCCCCCGTGGTTGTGACGGAAGCCCCGACAGTGGCCCCGACCGAGCCTCCCGCTCCCGCGTTCAAAGTGGGCCAGGTGACTGACCTCGGTGGTATCGATGACAAGTCCTTCAACGCCAGCGCCTGGAAGGGCGCCGAGGACGCCATCGCTGACATGGGCATTGAGGCCAAGTACCTCGAATCCCAGCAGCAGTCCGACTACGCCAAGAACATCCAGCAGTACCTGGATGAGAAGACTGACCTCATCATCACCGTCGGCTTCCTGCTCGGCGTGGATACCGCCAAGTTCGCCCAGGCCAACCCCGATCAGAAGTTCGCGATCGTGGACTACACCTACCCCGACTGCTGGCTCGGCGCCAACGTTGGCGTTGAGTGCGGTACCGATCAGGACCTTCCGAATGTCCGTGGTCTCGCGTTCCAGACCGACCAGGCCGCTTTCCTGGCTGGCTACCTCGCCGCTGGCATGACCCAGACCGGCAAGGTCGCCACCTATGGCGGTCTCTCGATCCCGACCGTGACGATCTTCATGAAGGGCTTCGAGGCTGGCGTGAAGTATTACAACCAGCAGAAGGGCGCGAACGTGGAAGTGCTCGGCTGGAACACCGCGACCGGCAAAGGCACCTTCGCCAACAACTTCGAATCCACCGATGATGGCCGCCGCCTGGCTGAATCCTTCATGCAGGAAAGCGCCGACATCATCCTGCCCGTTGCGGGACAGGTTGGCCTTGGCTCCGCCGCCGTCTGCAAAGAGACCGGCTCCTGCAAGGTCATCGGCGTGGATGCCGACTGGGTCGAGACCGCTCCTGAGTACAAGGAAGTCGTTCTGACCTCCGTGCTCAAGAAGATCGACGTTGCTGTTTACAAGACCATCCAGGACGCGGTCGATGGCAAGTTCACCGGTGGCACCGTCACCTACACCATCGCCGATGGCGGCGTGGACATCGCCCCGTTCCATGATTTCGACGCGGTCGTCACTGCCGAAATGAAGGCTGAACTCGAAGCCATCAAGGCGGCCCTGATCGACGGCTCCCTGACCGTGGACGGCGTTCTCGCTCAATAATCTGTTTGGCTGAAAGAGGCCGGGGGAATCATTCCCCCGGCCTCTTTTTTATCTCTGTTCAGACGTTTCCGAGGAGTACTTCCATGCCTCCAGTTTTGGAATTGCACGACATCTCAAAAGCCTTCCCCGGCGTGCTGGCAAACGATCACATTAATATTGATTTGCAGGAAGGCGAGATCCATTGTCTGTTGGGGGAAAACGGCGCGGGCAAGACCACCCTGATGAACATCCTTTATGGTTTGTACAAACCCGACGCTGGTGAAATTATTGTACGTGGTGAAAAAGCGGACATCCATGGCCCCAACGATGCCATTGCGCGCGGCATTGGCATGGTACATCAGCACTTCATGCTTGTGCCGGTGATGACCGTGACGGAAAATGTAATGCTGGGCGTGGAGGAAAAACGCAACGGTGTTTTTCTGGACCGCGCCAAAGTGGCGAAACGCATTCGCGAAATCTCGGAACTTTACGGACTGGAAGTGGATCCCGACGCCTACATCAAAGACCTGCCTGTGGGGACTCAACAACGCGTCGAGATCATCAAAGTCCTTTATCGCCAGGCGGACATCCTCATTCTGGATGAGCCGACCGCCGTCCTCACCCCGCAGGAAGTGGAAGGGCTGTTCAAAGTCCTGCGCTCGCTGGTGGCAAAAGGCAAATCCCTTATCTTTATCACTCATAAACTGAAAGAGGTCATGGCGCTGGCCGACCGCATCACCGTTTTACGGAACGGACGGACGGTTGGCACGGTCACACCGGGCGAAGTCAGCCCCGAAAAACTGGCCTCGATGATGGTGGGACGCGAAGTCAATCTCGTTGTCCCGAAGAAAACAGCCAACCCGACCGAACCCGCGCTCGAAGTCAGGGATTTGTACGTGGACGATGAGCGCGGACAGACGACCGTGCGCGGTGTCTCCTTCGACGTGAAGATGGGCGAGGTGCTGGGCATTGCCGGCGTGCAGGGCAACGGACAGACGCAACTGGTCTACGCGTTGACCGGCCTCCTGCCCGCGCAGGCCGGCGAGATCCGCATCCTGGGGGAAACGCTCAAACGCGCCACCCCGCGCAATATCCTGGAACGAGGCGTGGCGCACATCCCTGAAGACCGTCAGCGGCACGGATTGATCCTCTCGTTCCCGATCCACGACAACATGGTACTGTGCACGTACTACCAGCCGCCGTTCGCACGCGGTATTTCGTTGCAGGAAAAGGCGATCTTGAGCAACGCCGAAAAACTGGTGGAACAATTCGACGTGCGCACGCCGAGCATTTTCGTACCGGCTTCCAGCCTTTCGGGTGGCAACCAGCAAAAAGTGATCGTGGCGCGCGAATTTTCGCGTCCCATCAAACTGCTGATCGCTTCGCAACCGACGCGCGGGTTGGACGTTGGTTCCATTGAGTATATCCACAGCCGTATCATCGAAAAACGAGACGAGGGGACGGGCGTCCTGCTGGTTTCCTCCGAACTGGATGAAATCCTGGCGCTCTCCGACCGCATCGCGGTGATGTACCGCGGCCAGATCGTGGACATCGTCCCAGCCGCGCAGGCCAGCAAGGAATATATCGGCCTGTTGATGGCGGGCATCCGTGCCGAGGATGCGCTCAAAGCCGCGCCCGCCAAAACGGACGAAGTGGAACGCGTCTTTTAGGAGTCAGAAACGTGTCAGCCAACAAAGAACCTCGTAAAACAGAAGCCCGCCCCAGCCTGGCAAAGATGCTCAGCGGGTCGGCAGTCCAATCTCTGCTGGTGCCCATCCTGGCTGTCTTCACCGGTCTGGTAATCGGCGGCATTGTCATCGCAGCCACCGACGCAGGCGTGGCGGTGGCTTTTGGAAATTTTTCCGCCGACCCGGGCGCGGCCTTCAAATCCATCTGGACGGCGATTTCCACCGCGTATGGCGCATTGTTCTACGGCTCGCTTGGAAGCCCGCGCGAGATCATTGATGGATTCAAAGTTTACAATTCCACCGGCGATAATGCCGCATTGCTGAAAGCCATTTACCCGTTCACCGAAAGTCTTGTCACTGCCACGCCGTATATTTTCGCCGGGCTGGCGGTGGCCATCGGCTTCCGCTGCGGTCTTTTCAATATCGGCGCGGAGGGACAGTTCTTCATGGGCGCGCTGGGCGCGGCCTATGTGGGATACAGCATCGAAGGCCTGCCGTGGTTCATCCACCTGCCGCTCGCCATCCTGGGCGGCGCTCTCGCTGGCGCGGTCTGGGGCGCAATCCCCGGTTACCTTAAAGCCAAATTCGGCGCGCATGAGGTGGTGAACACCATCATGATGAACTGGATCGCCTTCCGCCTGAGCGACTGGCTGTTGACCGGCCCGATGATGGCCTCCGGCTTCCGCCCGGTCACGCCGAACATTCAAAAGACCGCGGAACTGCCGCGCTTCTTTGACGATCCCCTGCGCTTCAACTGGGGTTTTGTTCTGGCATTGGTAGTGGCTTATCTTGTCTACTGGTTCCTCTTCAAAACCACGCTCGGATTCGAGATCCGCGCGGTGGGCGCCAATCCCGATGGCTCGAAATACGCCGGCATGAGCGTCGTCCGCAACTTTGTGCTGGTGATGGTCCTGAGCGGCGGACTGGCCGGCCTGGCCGGCGCGGCGCAGGTGCTGGGCGTGGACCATTGGGTGGGGCAGGGGTTCTCCGCTGGCTATGGTTTCGACGCCATCGCGCTGGCCCTGCTCGGAAAAAGTCACCCGCTTGGGGTGGTGCTGTCCGCCATCCTGTTCGGCATTTTGCGAAGCGGAGCGACGCGCATGCAGTCGCTGGCTGGCATCCCCATTGACATTATCTCCATCATCCAGGGGTTGGTCATCATCTTCGTTGCCGCGCCCATCATCATCCGCTGGCTCTTCCGCATCCCCGTCGCAACCAACGAAGAGACCGTGCTGACGCGCGGCTGGGGCAAGTAGAGGCATCATGGCTGTCAAAACTTTCACTCACGGCACATCTCCCCGTCAGCGCATGACCGTTGGCGCCATCCTGATTGTTTTCGGCGTGTTGATCTTCCTGCTCTTCACCCCCGGCACAGAGGCAGGTCAAACCGCCAAATTTGGCATGAACCTCAATAGTTCTGCCGCGATCAAGATCCCCGATATTATCCTGCCCGTGCAGACCAGCCTTTACGTGCTGTCCTTCATCGTGGTTTTCCTCGGCGCGTTCCAAATGGCGCGCGGCATCCGTTCGCCCGGTGCGCTGTTTGGCATCGTCGCGTTCGCGTTTGTGGCCGCCTTCCTCATCTGGGCCACCAAGGGCAAATCGCTCAGTCTCATCGGCATGTTGACCAGTTCACTCGTGCGCGCCACGCCCATCGCGCTGGCCGCGTTGTGCGGCGTCATCAGCGAGCGCGCCGCGGTCGTCAACATCGGCATCGAAGGCATCATGCTCATCTCGGCGCAGGCCTCCGTGGTCTCTGCCACCCTGAGCGGAAGCATGGCATTGGGACTTTTCGTCGGTGTCCTCGTGGGCGCATTGGTGGCCGCCCTCCACGCTGTGCTCTCCATCCGCTTCAAAGTGGACCAGATCGTGAGCGGCGTGGCCATCAACATCTTTGCCACCGGGGCCACCTCGTTCATCTCATCCAAATACCTGCAACATCAGGGCGAACTGCTCAACAACTCTGGCACGTTCCCCATCATCCAAATTCCTCTGCTGTCAAAAATTCCAGTCCTCGGCCCCATCCTTTTTGAGAATAACCTCGTTGTCTACCTGATGTTGCTCATCGTCATCGCGATGCACGTCGTTCTTTTCTACACTCCCTGGGGCTTGCGGACGCGTGCTGTGGGCGAACATCCCAAAGCCGCGGATACCCTCGGCATCAACGTCTTCTTCGTGCGCTACGTCAACGTCATCATCGGCGGCATGATTGCCGGCCTCGGCGGCGTCTACTTCACGCTCGGTTCGGTCGGCCGCTTCGACGAAGTAATGACCGCCGGCAAAGGCTTCATCGGCCTCGCCGCGATGATCTTCGGCAACTGGAATCCCATCGGCGCGTTCACCTCCTCGCTCATCTTCGGTTTCGCCGATTCCCTGCAAGTGAAAATGCAGATCCTCTCCGTGCCGATTCCCTCCTCGATCCTCGCGATGGCTCCCTACATCGTGACGATGATCGTGCTGACCGGCGTGGTTGGACGCGCTATGCCTCCCGCGGCGGACGGCGTGGCCTACGAAAAACAATAACCCACTCCCTCGCTTCATTTTAGACGGGAGGCCGGGCGCGGCCTCCCGTTCGTTTTCCCCGCCCACGCGCGGAACAATCACAGCCTGTCGGGGGTTTAAGTCAGATAGTACAAATTGCCGATTTACCCATTGCCACATTCAGGTAAAATATCCAAACCAAAGAGGAGAGTGTAATCATGCGGAGAATCGATCGCTTTAAAATTGCCATTTCCATCCTTTTGCTGGCCGCGCTGGCCTGCAACCTGCCGCAGGCAACCCCTCCGCCATCCGAACAGCCGATTGCCGCCTTCACCGCCGCCGCGCAGACGGTTGCCGCGCAACTCACCCAGTCCGCGGGGAACCAGGTTCCCACCGATACCCCGGGCGGTCCGCCACCCCCGCCTCCGACCAATACCAGCGTTCCGCCCACCATCGCGCCGCTTCCCACCAACACCAACCAGCCCACCCCCACCACCGAATGTGACAAGGCGCAATTCATCTCAGATCAATCCATTCCAGATGGCACGACCATGGCGCCCGGCACTGCTTTCACCAAAATCTGGCGACTTAAGAACATCGGCACTTGCACCTGGGCTGGCTACTCGCTGATATTCGACTCAGGCGATTCCATGGGCGGCGCGGCCTCCTCGGCCATTGCCAACACCCCTCCCGGCGGAATAGTTGACATCTCGATCAACCTCACCGCCCCTGCCGCCACCGGCAATTACCGCGGCTATTGGCGTATTCGCAGCGCCAGCGGCTACCTGCTCCCCGTCATCAATGGCTACCAGGTCAAATCCTTTTATGTGGATATCAAGGTCGAGGCACCGGCGTCAACCGGCTTCGACTTGCACAGCCAGGCATCTTCGGCTCAATGGATTAGTTGCGGAAGCCCCTGCGGGGGAGGCACAGTCCTGTCATTTGGCGGCCCGGAGACGGATGCCAATGGCTTTGTCTTGTATCGCAATGGCGCCTTATTGGAAGATGGCTCTACACCTGCCAAAGTTCTCGAGATGCACCCCATGTGGGTGGATGATGGCATGATTTCCGGCCTGTATCCCGCTTACACAGTCCATGCGGGCGAACATTTCAGAGCCAAAATTGGATTCTTGGCAAAATCTGATGGCACATGCGGCGTTGGCAATGTTGTGTTCCAATTGAACTATAAGGAATCTGGCACAATCCATCCTCTCGGCTCATGGACCGACACTTGCAACGGCTCTTTGCTTTCGATTGACGTGAATTTGAGCGCCATTGCCGGTCACACAGTCCAATTTGCACTGGTGGTATTGGCCAATGGAACCTCCGCACAGGATTGGGCAGTTTGGGTTAGCCCGAGGGTGATGACCCCGTAATTTCGATCCCAATTCTCATCAAACGCCCGGCGATGCCGGGCGTTTCCATTAACGCGTTCTCATTTCGGGGCGTTATAATCATGCAGGCCTTTCTTTGGAAGAACAAGCCGAAAGGACAAGAATGAAACGAACCTTCCCCCTGCTCTCCCTCCTGCTCGCCGCCAGCCTCCTGCTTGGCGCTTGCGGGACAGCCAACAACGAATCTGCCATCGCCACGTCCGTTGCATTGACCGTACAGGCGCAGGCGACTCCCACCTCTGAAATTTTGCCATCCGCCACCCCCCGGAACCCCGGAATGGCTCCGACCTCCACCGCGCCTGCCGCCTCCCCAACGGTCAACCCCTCCATTTCCTACGCAAACTGCATGGCCGCCGTGCTGGTGGAGGAAACCCCGCCCGACAAAACCGTCTTCGTTGCCGGCAATTCGTTCCTGAAAACCTGGCGCATCCAAAACAACAGCAATTGCACCTGGACGCCCGACTACAAGATCATTTTTTGGAACGGTGACTTGTTGGGCGGCGCCTACAACTACAGTTTTCCGCAGTTCCTGCCGCCCGGCGAAAGCGCGGACGTGAGCATTCTGCTGGCCGCTCCGGAGACTGCCGGGACCTTCAAGGGTGAGTGGAAACTGCAGACCCCCAACGGACAAAATTTTGGCGTAGGCCCGTCCCAGATCCCGTTTTGGACTGAGATCGTGGTGGTGGGAGCCAATGAGACACCCACCTACGGCATCACCTCCGTCACGTACGACATTGAACGCAATCCGTTGACCGGGTGCAACACCAACAACTGGTACACCGTCACCGCGCACGTTTCCTTCAGCGGCCCGATGAGCGAGGTGATTCTCTGGTTCGAGCACAGTGACGGCTTCGAATCCAAAAAAATTAAACTGGAAATCACAGAGGCCACCACCATGGATTTTACGGATGAGTGGAAATTTCACATTGCCGACGCCCAGGGTCCCAAGTGGATCCGCCTGGCCCAGGTCTTTCCCACGTACATTGCATTTGACAAGGTAAATTTCACATTCGAATGCAAATGAACCCAACGAGCCGAGGCCAGCCCTCGGCTCGTTGATTCGCGGATGGAACTTTCCACGGGGCAGGTTCGTCTGAACACGTGTTACCCCATTTCGGAGAATCACCATGAAAACCCGTAAACCCTATTTTATGATCGCATTCCTTATCGTTGTGCTGGTGCAGGCTGCCTGTAATTTCCCGAGCGCAGACCAGCCCGATCCCGCGGCCACGCTGAACGCGCTGTACACCCAATCAGCCCAGACGCTCGCGGCGATGGGCACGCAGGCCGCGTTGACGTCCACTCCCTCCGGTTACGTGTCTCCCACGCCGTTTCCCACCAGCACGTCTTTGCCGGGATATATCTCACCCACTCCCAACCTGCCCTACTACACCAACACGCCCGTCAGCCGCTGTGACTGGGCATACTTTGTGACGGATGTAACCTACCCCGATGGTTCCGTCATCGGGCGGGATGAGCCATTCACCAAGGTCTGGCGGCTGAGAAACATCGGCACCTGCTCGTGGACGACCAACTACGCCCTCGTCTTCGTCAACGGGGATGCGATGAGCGCGCCGGTGGCGGTGGGATTGCCGGGCACGGTCAACCCCGGACAGACCGTGGATATTCCCGTCAACTTGATTTCTCCCTCCAAAGATGGCCGTTATAAGGGCTATTTCAAACTTCGCAATGCCGCTGGCATATTGTTTGGGGTGGGGAGCGAGGCATCCACTTCCTTCTGGGTGGACGTGAAGGTCTCTGGTGAAAGTTTCACCGCGTATGATTTCGCGGGGAATTACTGCGACGCGGACTGGTACAACGGGGCGGTTTACCTTCCCTGCCCCGGCGTGGAAGGGGACGCACAGGGCTACGCGCTCTGGCTGGACAATGCAAAGCTCGAGAACGGTAACCTGTCAGGAAACCCGGGCCTCATCACGGTCCCGCGTGACGCGAACAACGGGTACATTCAGGGCATCTATCCGCCCATCAAAATTCAGGATGGGGACCGCTTCCGTTCCGTCGTCAATTGCCGCTACAATTCAGCCGGGTGCAACGTCATCTTCCGCCTCGACTATCAGATTGACAACGGCGCGTTGAAGAAGATTGGCGAATGGAATGAGGCCTACGAAGGCCAGTGGTACTCGCTGGATATAGACCTGAGCGCGCTGAAGGGCCAGAATGTGAAATTCATCCTGACGGTGTTTGCCAACGGCTCCTCCCTGAAGGACTTTGCCATCTGGATCGGACCGCAGATCCTGCGGCCCGGCGCGCCGCCTCCTCCGCCGACGTATACGCCCACGGCCACTGCCACGGCAGCCACCACAACCCCCTAAAGTTCGGTTTGACCGCCTGATGGCCTGTCGAAAACACGACAGGCCATCTGCGTTATAATGAATGTTGTCACATTTGGAGGTTTTCCTCATGCGAAATAAAACCATCATCAGGCAGGCATTTCTGGCAGTGACCGTTCTTCTTCTTGCTGCCTGCGGCCCTTCGGCTGAGTCGTTTACTCCCACCTTGGATGCGACTCTCATCTACACCCAGGCCGCGCAGACGGTCGCCGTGCAGTTCACACAGACATCGGCCGCGCTCACCGCCGCCGCGCCCACACAGACGAACACCCCCGCGCCCACGCCGACCGAGGCCGCCTCGCCCACGCCCTTTGCCACCCTGCCCTTGTTCACGCTTCCCGCGGGCGCGACAGGACAGCCGTTCGGCATTTCCACGCCTACTTTCTCGATTTTGCCTCTGCAAGGTACTCCCACCGGGGCGTTGTGTGATAATTCCGCCTACATTCAGGATGTCGGCACACCAGACGGGACCGTTCTCAAACCCGGCCAGGCTTTTGCAAAGGGCTGGCTCATCCAAAACACCGGCACCTGCAACTGGAAAGTGGGCTACCACCTGGTGAGGGTGGGCGGTAACACAGACTTCGGCGGGGATACGTTTGTCATTCGCCTTTCAAGTGATATTGTACTGGCCGGGAAGATCGTTGAAATCTCCCTTCGCCTGATCGCCCCCAAACAACCCGGCATGTACGAAGCCCGTTACCAGATGTATAACGATCGCGACGTTCCCTTTGGCACCGCCATGACTGTTTCGGTTGAAGTCAGAAAATAACGCCGCCAGCCTGCCTAAACCACGGAGGTTTACCATGAGCGCCAAACATATCACCCTGCTTTTACTCCCTGCCCTGTTACTCGCCGCCTGTGGGACTGGTGAAACCCCCATGCCCACGCCCGACATCGGCGCCATCCAGACCGCCGCGGCCCAGACCGTGATGGCGGACATCCTTGCCACCCAGAACGCGGCCGCCTCGCTCACGCCACTCGCCAGTCCCACTGCGGAGGCGACCCAGCCTCCCGCGGAGACTCCCACCGTCACCGTCACCCTAACGTTGGGAACAATTCTCACGCCTGGTGCAATTGGTACACCAGCAGGTTTGTGCGATGTATTTCGGTTCGTTGCCGATGTCAATTATCCTGATGACACTCCTGTAACACCTGGACAGGATTTCCTCAAGACTTGGAGAATAAGGAATGTAGGCGCCTGTACATGGGGGGCAGGTTACCAAGTAGTTTATGGCGGATATACAGAAAAAATGAGTGGTTTACCACAGGCTATTACCTCCGTAGTTCAGCCAAATGAGGAAGTAGAAGTTTCGGTGCAATTTAAGGCGCCCACCAAACCAGGCACCTATGTGAGCGCCTGGACAATGGCAAATCCTCAAGGTGTCGCCTTTTTTGATGAGCGGGGTAAACCGTTTTATATCAGGATCGTGGTCCGCTAGTGGCTGCCGTTCTCAAACAATCTATCCTCGAAGAAGCGCACCGGCTGGGATTCGTCCTGGCCGGTGTGACGACTCCCGACCCCGCGCCTCACGTAAAATTCTTCGAAGACTGGCTCGCGCGCGGCCATCACGCCGAGATGCACTACCTTGCCGCCGACCGCGCCCGCGCGGCCCGCGCCAACCCGCGCCTGCTCCTCCCCGAATGCAAATCCATCCTCGTGCTGGGTATTCCCTACTCCCCCCCCTCTCCTGGAAGGAGAGGGGGCGGGGGTGAGGTTCAGGGGGGCATCGCCTCCTACGCCCTCGGCGAAGACTACCACCTCGTTCTCCCTCCTCGCTTGCAAAGCCTCATCCAATTCATCGAGGCGCAGGTCGGGCATCCCGTCCCCAACCGCTACTACACCGACACGGGCCCTCTCCTCGAACGCGACCTCGCCCAGCGCGCCGGCCTCGGCTGGATCGGCAAAAACACCTGCCTCATCCATCCGCAAAAAGGCTCGTACTTCCTCCTCGCTGAAATCCTGCTCGGCCTCGAACTCGAACCCGACGCGCCTTTCCCCACCGACCACTGCGGCACCTGTACGCGCTGCATCGAAGCCTGCCCTGCCCAAGCCATCCTTCCCAACCGCTCCCTCGACGCCCGCCGCTGCATCTCCTACCTCACCATCGAAAACAAGGGCGGCATCCCCGAAGACCTCCGTCCGCTCATGGACAATTGGATCTTCGGATGCGACATCTGCCAGACCGTCTGCCCGTGGAATCGATTCGCGTCCGAAGGCGACGCGTCATTTCGACCCGGCGCGGACGCGGCCACAACCGACCTGATCGCCACCCTGGCGCTCACTCCCCAATCCTTCAACCGACAGTTCAAGCGCAGTCCCATCCAGCGCGCCAGGCGACGCGGACTCCTCCGCAACGCGGCCGTAGCCCTCGGCAACATCGGCGATGCACGCGCCCTCCCCGCGCTCGAAAACGCCCTTAATGATCCCGAACCCCTCGTGCGTGAACACGCCAAATGGGCGATGGAACAAATTGCCAATCGCTAATTACCAACTCATGTTACGCAGTACCGCGAGATTTATCTCGCCCAGCGAGGCAACATGAATGTTGCGGTACGAGTGAACTGCGTAACATCATTCACCAATTACCAAGCCCCCAAATGAAACTCCTCCTCGCCACCAATAACAAAGCCAAACTGCGCGAACTGCAATTCATCCTCGCGGACTTGCCCATCGAACTCCTCACCCCCGCCGACCTCGGCCTGACTCTCGAAGTGGACGAAGACGGCTCCACCTACGCGGAAAACGCCGCCAAGAAGGCTCTTGCTTTTGCGAAAGCCAGCGGACTCACCTGCCTTGCCGACGACTCCGGCCTCGAAGTGGACGTGTTGAACGGCGCGCCAGGACTCTACTCGGCGAGATATGGCCCCCCTCCGTCTCCCCCCATTTTTGAGAAAAATGGGGGGAGTGTCCCGAAGGGACGAGGGGGGTTCACCGATGCAGACCGACGCCAATACCTCCTGCAAAACCTCGCCAACCAGCCGCGTCCGTGGACGGCGCGCTTTCGGGCGACGGTGGCCGTCGCGGGTCCAGAAGGAGGCGTGGATTGGGCGGAGGGAATCTGCGAGGGACAGATCATCCCCGAAGAACGCGGCACAGGCGGCTTCGGCTACGATCCGATCTTCCTGCTCGATGGCCTGACCCAGACAATGGCCGAACTCCCCGAGGAAATCAAAAACCGACTCAGCCATCGGGCGCGGGCGGTGCAGGCGGCGCGGCCGATTTTGATGAAACTCCTGGGCGGATAGTGAGAACCCAGGTTTCATCACCCCACCCCGCTTCGCTTCTGGGGTTGTAAAGAAACCTGGGTTTTGCTGTAAAATCCATACCATGAATTCTCCCCTCTTCGACTCGGCAGGACATGCCTATCAGCAAACCCGCATGGCGCAATGGGACAAAGTGGCGCGCATGCGCGATTCCTGGCGCGGCTGGGGCGGCTCATACCACAAACGGCTGAAAGAAGTCTATCGCTTCCTCGTCAGCCCGGGGCAGCGCGTGCTTGAAATTGGGAGCGGCTATGGCGAACTGCTCGCGGCCGTTCAACCCGCGCGCGGCCTCGGCGTGGACTTCTCGTCCGAGATGGTGGACCGCGCCATCACGCGTCACCCCGAACTCGAATTCATCCACGCCGACGCGCACGACCTCTCGTTCCTCCGCGAGACCTTCGACGTCATCATCCTCTCCGACCTCGTCAACGATGCCTGGGATGTGCAACGCGTCCTCGAACAGATCCACCCGCTTTGCACGCCGCAGACGCGCCTCATCATCAACGTGTATAGCAACCTTTGGGAACCCGTGCTAAACGTGGCGCAAGCCGTCCGTCTCGCTGCGCCCATGCTCGAACAAAACTGGCTCACCACCAGCGACCTGCGCGGCATGTTGACCCTGGCGGGCTTCGAGACGATTCGCGACTGGCGCGAGATTCTCCTCCCGCTTCCCATCCCGCTGTTGGCGGGGTTCTGCAACCGATTCCTTGTCCGCCTCCCGCTCTTCCGCGAACTGGCGCTGGCGAACTTCATCATCGCGCGCCCTGCCCCCCTCTTTTTCTCCCCCCATTTTTCGCGAAGCATCCCGAAGGGGCAGGGAAAATGGGGGGAGACGGAGGGGGGTGAACCCAGCGTGTCGGTCGTGATTGCGGCGCGCAACGAGTCGGGCAACATTAACGCCATCTTCGAGCGGACTCCACAAATGGGACGCGCCACCGAAATCATCTTCGTCGAGGGACATTCCAGGGATGACACCTACGCGGCCATCGAACGCGAGATCGCTGCGCGTGCGACCCTTCGACAAGCTCAGGGCAACGCCCCGAGCCGTTTACTCCGTCAATCGGGCATCGGCAAAGCGGACGCGATCCGCGCGGGCTTCGACGCCGCGACGGGCGACATCCTGATGATCCTCGACGCCGACCTGACCGTCCCGCCCGAAGACCTGCCGCGCTTCTACGAGGCCCTCCGCTCGGGACGCGGGGAATTCATCAACGGCGTGCGGCTGGTCTATCCGATGGAAAAACAGGCCATGCGCTGGTTGAATTTTCTGGGAAACAAATTTTTCAGTTGGGCGTTCACGTCCCTGCTTGGACAGCCCATCAAGGATACGTTGTGCGGTACAAAAGTGTTGTGGAAAAAAGATTACGAGCGCATCGCGGCTGGCCGTTCCTACTTCGGCGACTTCGACCCCTTCGGCGATTTCGACCTGATCTTCGGCGCGGCGAAACTGAACCTGAAAATCGTTGACCTCCCCATCCGCTACCGCGAGCGGACGTATGGCACCACCAACATCTCACGCTGGAAACACGGCACGTTGCTGATGCGCATGGTCTGGTATGCGGCGCGGAGGATTAAGTTTGTGTAGCCAGTGAACTCACTGCCCTGAGCGGAGGGCGGTGCCTGTCCGTCCCGAAGTCGAAGGGCGGGTTCAGGAAACAATACTTGCTTTGGTTACCCGTCCTTCGACTGCGACGCCAACGAACACGGCGTCTCCGCTCAGGACGGCGGTTTATTTGCAAGCGCGAATATCCACCAACCGCATCCATGACTTGCGGAAGTCCGTGTCACTGCGGATGCCGTCCGCCTGGACGACGAGTTTGACGCAGGGGTCTTCGAGGGCAGATTGCACTTCGGGGGAGAAACTTTCCCAATTGATCAGGCTGTAATAGAAATAGTCGAAGCCAGCGGCACGCAGATCGCGGGGGAAGGGATTCTGCGCGAGGCGAATCCACGATTGCTTTGGCACGTACCACGTCTCGTTCGAGTCGGTGAAGCGGCCGAAGATGGTCACCGCGCGAGCGGGGAGCGTGTCGAAGACCAGCGCATCGGATTCGAGTTTGTCCCAATACTCGTTGTAGATCTGAACGTCCATGGATTGCATGGCGAGCGGCAGGACGGGTTTTTGCGCGGCAGTCAGTTCGATGCCGAAGAGGATGAGTCCGCTGAAGATGGAGATGAAGCCGAGCATTAGTACCGCAAGATTTATCTTGCGCTTCAGGGGCAACATGAATGTTGCGGTACTTGGGTTGGTCGCCCACGTCCACAATAGCGGAACAGCGAAGCGAGTCAACGGGGTGAGCAGATCGCCGAAGAGACGCGAGGTGGCGGTCACGCCTGCGGAGCCTTCGTATTGCAAAAAGAGCGAGGCAAGTCCCATCACGCCGCCGAAAACCAGCGCCGCGTCCCACCAGCGATGGGCTTTGAGCATTTTCCATCCCCAGATCGCGGTGATGGGAAGCGCCAGCAGGATCGGTCCGATTTCGAAGAGGGCGACGAGCAGTTGGGATGGGTTCGTCAGGTCGAGCAGGCCGAGGTGACCGGAGATGATCGTCGGGTGCGGGTTGAGGGAAAAGCCGACAGTGAAGTACGAGTCTGTTGCGGCCGCGCCCGCCTGAGGTCCAAGAAAGCCGCGCACAATCTCGGTCAGGACTCCGCCCTGGAAGGCCGCGAAAAACCCCGAGGCGGCGCCCAGTCCGATCCACGGAAGATAGTCTCGCGGAATTTTTAGGGAGCGAGTCCGAATCCAGTGGATGAGGAGCGCGAGGCCGAGGCCGAAGAACGCGGCGAGGTAGGCGTGCTCGCTGAGGTTGGCGAGGGCCGCGAGGAGGATGACCATGACGAGGCCGCCGCGCCAATCGCGGACGAAACGATAGACGATGAGAATGAGGACGGTGAGCGCGGAGACCATCATGCCCGAGCCGCCGTGCGAGAGGACGAGCGGATGCGCGATGCCGTTGACGAAGGCGAACGGGAAGGGGACGGGCGGGCCGCCATCTATGGCCCAGGGGAGGGTGAGGCCGCCCGCGAGATCGGGGACGGATTGTGCGGCGGAACCGAGGAGCGTGATGTTTTTAGAGAGGGACGCGACCCAGGCGGTTGGGAGGAGGAGCAAGAGCCAGCGCGCGCCGCCCGCGAAGGCCACGAAGAGCGCGCCCGTGAAGGCGGCGAGGCGCGAGCGGGTCATGCGCCCAACCCAGAGGTAGGTGAGCAGGAGGGTGAGGCCGAAGAACAGGCTGCGCGTGAAGTCGAGCGCGTTCCACGGGACGATATCGCCGAGCAGGGTGATTTGCGCCGCGAACAGGAGCATGAGGTAGTGGTAGCCGAAGCGGACACTGGGATCGAGGGCGAAGCGCGGCGGGATGTCGCCGCGCGCCATCAGCGAGATGGTCGGCAGGTTTTGGTAATCTTCAAAGAGGAGCAGGCCGCGTCCGATGGCGGTGAAGACGCAGGTGAGGGCGAGGAGCGCGGCGACCTGTCCCCACGAGGCGGGGACGAGGGCGCGGCGAATTTCCATCCACGAAAGCGGACGGGCGAAGGCTAGCGCGAGCGCCAGCGTGACGAGCGCGCCGCCCCAAAATGCGGCGGGCGCGGGCAGGATGAATCCGAGCAGGTTGGCGAGCCAGGCCTGCGTCACCGCGCCGAGGGTGAGGCCGACGCCGAGGATGAGGCGACGCGGAAGATGGAGAGAGGAGGCGAGGAGCAGGCCGCCAGATGTCCAAGTGAGGAGCCAGAGGAGGAAGAGGAATTTTTCCATGGGGTAAGGGAATTGTACCTGATTCAATTCAAAGCGCATGGGCTATAATGGGAAAGATATGCAAATTGACACTCTCATCTGCCCCGAAATCATCGAAGAGAAGCTCGCGAAAAAACACCACGTTTCCCTCCGTGAGGTGAGGCAGGCGCTTTTGAATAATCCCCGCTTCCGCTTTGCAGAGAAAGGCCACGTTCAGGGCGAGGATGTCTACGTCGCTTTTGGTCAATCTTATGGCGGACGATATCTTACGATATACTTTGTATTCAAGCCGAATGAAAGCACAGCGATAA
>DYKX01000008.1:0-7633 GCA_020722375.1 Anaerolinea thermophila | reverse complement strand
ACATGAGTCAGAAAGAGCGAAAATCCTATGGCCGCAAATAAGAGTTCAATTTCCAAAACGGACAATCTCGAAAAAATGGGCGAATTCTGGGACAAACATGATTTTACCGAATTCGACGATCCCAACGCGCCCGATGTGGAATTTCACGTAACGGTGGCAATTCCCGTTGAACCAGACCTGCTTTCCGAGATCGAGGAACTGGCGCATCGTCGTGGAATCAGCGCGGAAACGCTTGCCAATCTCTGGCTAAAGGAAAAAGTGGTGGAGTTGAAAGCGGGATAGCAGGGGCGACATAAAACCGGCAGGTTTATCATCGGAGGTATGAAGAATGGCTCAAAAAATAAAATCCGATATTGTGGAACGCAACATCCGACTGACGGGAAAAATCATGGAATACATGATTGATCATCCGCGCATCTTCGATGTCCTGCCCGATGATTTTGAACTGGTGATCCTGCCCGAAGACGATCCCGAAATCAGCCAGTTTAATCTGGAGTTGCTGAACAAACTTGGCCGCCGCTCCAAGCCGATTGTGTTTGCGCGCATCCGCGCACAGGCGAGAACGATCAAGCCAAGTATCTTTGTGCCAGTCGCGGCTTGATAGTTTACTCAATGACACTTTCTCCCGTCCTGACCCACGATTTGGAATCTGTGAGGCAAATCGTATTGGATGCCTTGAAAGGCCATCGCGCCAAAGTCTGGTTGTTTGGCTCGCAGGCCACAGGCCAGGCGCGCCGCTACTCGGATATTGACGTGGCAATTTTGCCCTTGGAGCCTTTGCCCGCGTTGACTTTTTCCAATATTCGCGAGGCGCTGGAGGAGAGCAATATTCTCCGCACGGTAGACGTTGTGGACCTATCCGATGCAGATGAAGCGCTTCGTCAGCGGGTGTTGAAAGAAGGTGTGTTATGGAAAGAGTAAAGGAACGGCTTCAAGACGCTTTGCGAGCCCTGGCAACGTTCGAACAGGTTGCCAATTTGAAAGAGCCGACGGACATCGAACGCGACGCGGCAATTCAGCGTTTCGAGTATTCGTTTGAAATGGCGTGGAAAGCGGCGAAAGCCTATTTGTTAGACCAGGGTTTGACCGATGTAGTATCGCCGCGAAGCGCCATCCGCGCCTCGTTTAGTGTGGGGATGTTCGATGAGGAAACCGCTGAAAAGATCATGCGAATGGTGGATGATCGCAATTTGACCGTTCATACATATCGAGAGGAATTTGCCATCAAGCTTTACAGGATTCTTGCTGGTCATGCCGCGTTGTTGCGCGCGTGGTTGGTGGAAATTCAAAAGCGGATGGAATAGGGCTTGAAAATCGAGCGCAACAAACGGAATCATGAATTTCGATGGTCGGATAGTTGATTTAGATAGGCCGCACGGCGGCAGGAGCGGATACCCATGCGTAAAATCTTGATTTTTCTTGTCGTTTGCCTGAGCATCCTGATACCCGTATCGGCGCGCGCCCAGGGACCGACCCCGCCGCCTTCGGCTTTCCAATTGTGTCTCGATGAAAAATGGGGGGAATGTGCGGAAAAAGTATTGCAGGACTATGGCGTTGGATTAACTCTCCTTGTTATCCTTGCAGTAATATTTCTTACAGCAGTGCGCGATAAATTGAAGGATGTATTCAAAGGCGCGCTCAACGTCAACCCGTTTGCATGGACATTGGGGCTTCATCGTTATTTGAAGGTCTTTATCGCTGAACATAGGATCTTTGGCTTTCGCGGCATGGATTATTACGCAATCAAGGCCATTGACCTGACCAACGCCTACATTCAACTCGACCTGAATTTTTCCAAACTGGCTGAGAAAGACAAACGTAAAAAAGGCGACGATTCCCTGCCCGACAAGGCAATGATGCAGGGCAGGGAAATGAAGTTCAATCTCGCGCAGATTTTGCAGGCAGGTTACAAAAAAGTCGCCATTGTCGGCGACGCAGGTTCGGGCAAGAGCGCGCTCATGCAATGGGCGGGGATGACAGTTGCGCAGGGATGTTTGTTTCAAAAATTGTCCGCCGAACAGAAAGCCTTTTTGAAGGCCATCGGATTCAACCCCATGTTTCGGCGGTATGCGCCTCTGATCGTGCCCCTGCGAAAATTTTATGCGCATTGCAGGGACAACAAACTTCACGTGGACGCCAATTCCCTGCACGCATATATTTGCGGATACTCGAAGTTTGTTTATGGAAAAGACAGACTGCCTGAAAACCTTTTCCAGCGTTTCCTGCGCAAAGGCTGCCTGGTCATGTTCGATGGCATGGACGAAGTGGAATATGCAGGCCGCCCCAATGTTCGCTCGGCAATTGAAGGCGTTGTATCCGATGTCGGAAACTCTTCGAGGAACATCTATCTCGTCACAACCCGCCCTTCCGCCGCCGAAGTGACCAGCCAACTCGTCGGGTTCGAGACCGCGCTTGTCCTGCCCATTACGCATGAAAAGCGGGAACAGATGATCAATTTATGGTGCAATTCCGTGTATCCAACCCTGACCGAAGCGGACAATCATGCAAGCAGCCTTTTATGGCGCATCGAGAATCCACTGGTGAATGAAATGGCTGTCACGCCGTTGATGATCAACATCTTTGCGCTGGTGTATTTCCATAAAAGAGACCTTCCCAGCCAGCGGGCGGAATTGTTCGAGCAGGCGGTAAAGGCGTTATTGACCGACCCGCATAAACAAGGGCAGGCTGTATCGGATGCTGAATATTGGGGCGGGCGCTCCGTAAACCAACGTTTCGATGACATGGCATTGATTGCCTATATTTTGCACGACCAGGGCAAGGTTTCCATCTTTGCCGATGAACTGGTCTCTGAGGATATATTTTGGAAACGCTTTGGGGATGAAAAGAACAGGGAACTTGCGCAGCAGAAGGCGTCCGAGTTTCTCGACCTGGTTGCGCGCCGGGGCGGCTTGCTGCGGCAGGACGGCAAGAGTTATGATTTTTACATCCGCCGTTTCCGCGAATTTCTGGCGGGACATTATGTAGCGCAAAAAATGGAGGAGCAATGGGATGCCGTTCTCCAAAGACACATTCACGCGCAGGGCGACCAATGGGTCGAGCCTTTCCTTTTGTCCGTTGGCTATCTTGCCTACAGTAACGATAACAAGGCAAAGAAATTGATGCGATCCCTGCTTCATGTTGCGGAAGACCATGACCGCCATGACTACGCTTTTACAATTGCAGGTATTGCCCTGGCGGACATTTTGAAGAACCCGACCGAGCAGGTGAAGAGTTTGTTTGCGGATGAAAAGAAGAAACTACCGCCCATCCTGCTGGGAGTTTTCGAGAAGAATCCCCCCGTGTTGAGCGTGGACTTGCGCCAGCGACTCGGTCTCGCCCTCGCCGAAATCGGCGACCCGCGTTTTGCGCCAGACAAGGAGACCAAATCCATCCTGCCTCATCTCGTTACCATTCCTGGGGAGAACTTCCGCATGGGAGCCAGCGAAGAGGATGAAAAGATCATCAAGGAGCAAGGCGCAAAAAACTGGGATGATGAAAAGCCCGCGCATGAGATCGTTCTTTCCGAATACACCATCGGCAAATACCCTGTGACCAACGCCGAGTTCCGCTGTTTCATGGAGCAGGGCGGATACGATCCGAAAGCCAAATGGTGGAGCGAAGACGGGCGCAAGTGGCGCATGGGCGCTTGGGAATCTGACCTTTCATGGATTTCTGATGAAGAAACGCGAAGAATATGGAAAGATTGGCTGGCGCGCAGGCCCGTTGAACGCCGTGACCGTCCTTTCTGGTGGGATGACCCGAGGTGGGATGCCGCCAACCTGCCTGTGGTGGGAATTACCTGGTTCGAAGCCGAAGCCTATTGCAATTGGTTGAGTGAAATGACTTCAAAGAATTTCCGCCTGCCCACCGAAGCGGAATGGGAGCACGCCGCGCGCGGCCCGCAAAACTTTATATGGCCGTGGGGCAATGAATGGGACGCTGAAAAAGCAAACACCGATGAAGCCGAAAAGAAGATTGGCGGCACATCGCCGGTGGGTATGTACCCGCATGGCGCAAGTTCATACAAAGTTCACGACATGATCGGCAACGTCTGGGAATGGTGCCTGGATTGGTACGACGAAGACGAGTATCGAAACCGCAAGGATGGTGTTTTAGACCCGCGAGGCCCCCAGAGCGGTTCGGCCCGCGTGGTGCGCGGCGGTTCGTGGGACAACGATCGAGACCTCGCGCGCTGCGCCTGTCGCGGCGGGTACGCTCCCGATGACTTCCACGACGTTGTCGGTTTTCGTGTGGTTTGCTCCCCATCATTCCCAACTCTGCACTCTGATTCTCTGCGCTCTGAATCTCTGAGCAAGTAGCCCTCTCGCCGAAGGCGAGTCGATTTTTTGAAAAAAATGAACCTCCACGAACAAATCTGTGATTGGGAAAATTTGAGATTGGCTTACGCCAATGCTTCGCGCGGCAAACGCGGGCGCGGCGCAACTGCATTGTTTGAATCGCTGTTGGCAGACAACTTGTTGGAGTTGGAACAGGAGCTGCGTGAACAAACCTACCAGCCCGGCGAATACAGCAGCTTTTACATCCACGAACCCAAAAAGCGCCTGATCTCCGCCGCGCCGTTCCGCGACCGCGTGGTTCATCATGCGCTATGCAACATGACCGTGCCGTATTTCGAAAAACTATTTATCGCCGATAGTTATGCCAATCGCGTCGGCAAAGGCACGCACCGCGCCATTGACCGCTGCCAGCAATTCGCCCGCAAATATAAATACGTTTTGCAATGCGACATTGTGCAGTTTTTTCCGAGTATCGACCATGCTGTTTTGCAAGAAACATTGAAAGCCATGTTGCCCGATGAAAGTGCGTCCTGGCTGATAGATCGCATCCTTGCCGGCGGGCGCGGCGTGCTGGCAGGCGAATATGATATGGTGTACTTTTCCAATGATGATTTACTCGCGGCCAATCGTGCGCGCGGCCTGCCAATCGGCAATCTCACTTCGCAATTGTGGGCAAACTGTTACATGAATCCATTCGACCATTTTGTCCGCCGCGAATTGGGATGCGCGGCATACATTCGCTATGTGGATGATTTTCTTTTGTTTGGCGATAATAAAAGCGAAATGATGAAATGGCGCGATGCCATTATCAAGCGGCTGGAAAAACTGCGTCTCACACTTCACAAGGGAAGCGCTCATCCTCACCCCGTTTCAACGGGGATTCCTTTTCTCGGTTTTCGCGTCTTTCCCGATTATCGCCGCGTCAAACAACGCAAGGGGTTTGCCTTCCGCCGCAAATTGCGCTACCTGACACAAGTTGCTGGCAGGGAAACCGTCCGCGCATCCGTGCAGGGCTGGATCAATCACGTGCGTTATGCAGATACGCTTCATCTGCGCCAATCCATGCTTTCGGAGTTTAATTTGTTACATGGCTGAAGAAATGGTCATCTTCACCCGCACGTATGATTTCATCTCCTGGCTGTTGCCGCTCACGGAAAGTTTTCCTCGCAGTCAGCGGTTTGTGGTCACGCAACGATTGCAAAACGCCGCACTGGATTTTCAGGAATTGCTCATTGAAGCAAATGCCGAACGTGGCGCTCATCGCATGGAAAAACTCAAATCTGCCGATGCCGAACTGAGAAAAGTCCGCTTGTATCTGCGTTTGGGGCAGAAATGGGATTGGATCAAGGAAGGCCAGTATCGCCATGCCTCCGCGATGGTGGCTGAGATCGGCAAACTATTGGGAGGTTGGAAAAAAGTGTCATGAGCGTTCCTGGGCGTTCAGCCCGCAGTTGAACTGCGGGTTGAACGAACGGAGGAGCGTAAGTGAAGGGCTCATTCAAGAGCAGGCCCGCGTGGTGCGCGGCGGTTCGTGGAACAACAATCGAAACAACGCGCGCTGCGCCTATCGCAACAGGAACGAACCCGATAACTTCAACAACAATGTCGGTTTTCGTGTGGTTTGCTCCACATCGTCTTGCTTTTATGCCAGAAATGCGGCGCGGTGACGAACTGCTCCGCCGAGGCTTTGAATGATGGCTGAATGATGTCCTGCCCGCGCGTGTAGCGCAAAATGGCATTTTGCGCCACAGCCGGGCAAATACCAAAAAGCCCGCAACCTGGATCCGCTCCCGTTGCGGGCGTTTTTCTTTTATGCAGGGTATTTCGGTATAATCACCCCATGAAACTCGCCGCCCTCGTTCCCATGCGCCATCACAGCCAGCGCGTGCCCGGCAAAAACTACCGTCCGCTGGCAGGCAAGCCGCTTTTCCACCACATCCTCGAGACCCTGCTCGCCGTCCCTGAGATCGGGACGGTGCTAGTGGATACCGACTCCGATCCCGTGATGGACGGCGTGCGCCGCTTCTTCCCGACCGTGAAGTTGATTCCGCGTCCCGAGCCTCTCCGCGCCGACGAAGTCCCCATGAACGACATCCTGCTCCACGACACGGCGCAGGCGCAGGCGGATTTTTACCTGCAAACGCACAGCACCAATCCTCTCCTCAAGCCTGCCACCGTCTCCCGCGCCATTCAATCTCTAATCTCCAATTACCCCAAGCACGACTCTCTCTTCTCCGTCACCCGTCTCCAAACCCGCCTCTACGACAAGGACGGCCGCGCCCTCAACCACAATCCGCTCGAACTGATCCAGACTCAGGAACTGCCTCCCGTCTACGAGGAGAATTCCTGCATCTACATCTTCACGCGCGAGAACCTCGTCCGCAAACATCATCGCATCGGGGACCGTCCGCTGATGTTCGAGATCCCCGCGGACGAAGCCTGGGACATTGACGAGGAACTCGACTTTGCCATCTGCGGTTTCCTGATGGGATGGAAATGAAGCGTTACCTCCCGTATTTGCTCCTGCTGGTCGTCTCCGCGCTGGCGTACCTCCCGTTCATCGGACGTTTCACCTACGCCAACGATGACTGGTACCTGATGTACGGCGCGCACGTGCAGGGCGCGGACTATTTTGCGCCCGCCTACGAACGCGACCGTCCCATGCGCGCGTATGTGCTGGGTCCCGCCTACGAGTTGTTCGGCGACGATCCGCTCCCGTATCACGTCAGTGCATATGTGTTTCGTTTTTTGAGTGCGGGCAGTTTGTTTTGGTTGTTGAATCAGGTTTGGCCGAAGACTACCTCGTCATTGCGAGCCCCGAAGGGGCGAAGCAACCCCCTCTCGACTGGGAGATTGCTTCGTCGGGGTGGTCTCGATACGGCGGACAAACGCCGCCTACTCGACCAACACCCTCCTCGCAATGACGAAACTAATTTCCCAATCCCCAATTTACTAATTTCCCTCCTCTTCCTCCTTTACCCTGGCTTCCTTTCCCAACCGAATCCGATAGACTACCAATCGCAGATCGTCAGTCTCTTCGCGGCGATGACCTCCCTCGCACTGACCGTCGCCGCGTTGAAAACGCCGAAGGTCGCGTTCAAGGTCGTCTACCTCGTCCTATCCTTTCTCCTTGCGTGGGTCTATCTTGGGCTCATCGAATACTATCTCGGCTTGGAAGTGTTGCGGCTGTTGAGCGTCTATCTTGTGGTAAGTAAACAAGTAGACAGGTACACAAGTAAACAGGTAAACACGGAAGACGCAATACGCAATACGCAGTACGTGTCATCCATCATAACATTGTAGACAAGAGTAGCACATTAACAACCGAGAGAACC
>DYKX01000143.1 GCA_020722375.1 Anaerolinea thermophila | reverse complement strand
TATTATAAACTTTCGGTGAAGTTCCTGGCATGGGAGGTAAGTACCCATATCTCAGCGCATGGAGTTACGTCCAATCAAACAGAAAAGGAGTAACCCATGAAAAAACTGATGAGTTTGTTCGTTGCCTTGTTTCTGCTGGGTGTGATGGTGTTGCCAGCGGCAGCCGCCCCCGAAACGGCGATCGCCAAGCGCGGACCGTTTTCTCTGGTCGGAAAAATCTCGGCGATTGATGCCGCGAGCGGTACGGTGACCGTCAATGTACTCAAAGGAAACAAACTGGTCCAACCGTATCTGGGCCAGTCCATTACGTTGAAAACAACGGCAACCACCCGCTATCTCTACAAATCCACCGCCACAGCCGTTGCCACCCCCATCACCTTCGCGGACTTGAAGGTCGGCGACCCGGTCAGCGTTAACGGCAGACTTGCCAACGGGGTCTGGACGGCCACTCGCATCACAGTTGGTGCGAAGTTATCCTGCTTCCCGTAAACATTCCCTCCTCTTTACAAAGCCTCCGATGCATCAAAGCGCCGGAGGCTTTGCATTTTTACCAACTATTGGACCAGTTCCACTGCGGGCGGGACGGGCGCTTCGTATTGTTCTGCGTCATTGTAGGTGATAACGATATCCGCATCACCAATCAGATCCACGGTGTAGCCAATAACCTGGGTGTGATACATGGAGGAATTCATCGTGCCGTTCAGTTGAACGTCGGAGGCAGGCGCGAGAATTGTCCCAACGAGCGAGGAGTTCATGTTGCCGTTCAGGATGATGCCCTCGTCGTTGGTCATCGGCATGTAGATCAGCAGACCGGCGAATGGTCCAGTGGTGGGAGCAGTGAGTTCGATCTCTGCCAACCCATCCCAATGGATATTTCCATCCACCATGTAGATGACCACGTCATGGCCGACCAGGCGGTCGTGCGCGTTCATCATAAAGGTCGCGTCCACGCAGTAAATGCCTGGGTTCAGCGTATCCACCCCCCTCGGCGGGAACGACTGATTGCTCGTGTAGGAACCGGGCATCATGGTATTGCCGTCCACTACGGCCTCGGTGGTGCACAACGGCGTGGGAGGCAGGCTGATGGGCGGATAGGGCACGGCGGAAACACCAGTGTCGATGTGACTGGCTGGGTCAATCGAGCCGCGCAGACAGACGCCGCCCACCGCGTTCAAGCCGCCATTGGGGGCGATGATGGAACTGTTGCCCATCTGGTCGAAGGCGCAGTCGTCATCCGAGTTGACAAACAACCCGCCGCCATACACTTTCAGGTCGTTGTTGCCGTGCGAGCGCATCGCGCCGCGTCCATCGGGTTTAAGCGCCACAACGGCATTGCCAAACACCATGTTGTCCTGCGTGACAGGCTTCGCGCGTGCAATGGCCTGAACCGTATTATTGATCTCTTCCAGGCCGACCACGGCGCCAAAATGTGCCTGCACCTTCGAGGTGATGACCACCTGAATGTACTGCATGTTTCCCGCATACGGCCCGTCAACAGGCGGCTGATGTACCGTAACAGTGGATTCCCCATCGTTGGCATACCCGTTTTGGGTCGCCGCTTGCAGGGCCGCGGCCTGCGCATCCTGCCCACGGATGTAGGCCAACGCACCGCTCAAGGCAGCCGCGTCTGCCGCGTTTTGCGCCTGACGACGGTCGGTATAGGCCAGGCTTCCATCCACTGCCACTCCCGTCAACCCGATTAACGCCACCACGCCCAGAACGATCAGGATCAGCGCCTGACCTCGCTCCGTATTGGTTCTCTTTTTCATGCTTCCCTCCGCAAACTGGGTTATAACGAGACAGATTAGACTGCCTCTACACTGTTCGACGTATAGTCGGGCAGGCGGATACTGCTTCCTGGCCTTTCAAATTCGATAACAATATATGACGATGGAAGGGGCGTGCAGATACTGGGAATCGAAAAGGGACGCGGAGTCCGCGTCCCTGCCTCGCTTCTTCCTGGACCTAATGCTGGCCGCCGTTTCCCGAGCCTTTTCCCGCCCATAGCGGATGCCCCGACGCGTCACGGAAGGGGAATACCCGTCCCGAAGCCTCCAAAGTGACGGTGACCGCGCTAAACCCGCCGTTCGCGTCCCAAAACCCGTCCACACGGACGCGTTCGCCGAGGAGCGGTGCGAACCCAATGGATTGGTTGTAGCGGACGTTCCCAATCTCGATGGGAATGATCTGCCCGTCGTCGGTGAGGATCTCAAATCGGGTGGAATCTAAAACGCTGACAACCCCGCTCAAGGTCAGGATGGAAACGGTTTCCCCTTCGTCGCCATGGTTGCGGTTTTGGCCTCCCCCTCCCTGAGTCTGCCACACGCCAAGCGCAGAGGCAGTCAAGATACCGCCGATGAAGATGATGAGGATGGCAATGCCAAGTGAATCGGAATTCAGTCTCATTTGACGGCTCCCGCGGAAAAGACCACCGTATCCTTGACGGGACAGCACGCTTCAGAAGTACATTCCAGGCAGGAGACGCATTGGTGGTCGCGGACGACCGTCATCTTGCTGACGGGAATGTTCATCGGGCAAAGCATGGTACACGCGCCCCCAGGCCGACAGGTCGAGGTGTTGCGGTGGATGGCGAAGACGCGGAAGAGGTTGGTCAGTCCCAATAACGCGCCGAATGGACAGGCGTATTTGCACCACGGACGTTCGACGAACAGGCTCAGGAAGAGCGTCGTCGAAAGGACAAGCAGCGCGGTGGGAGCGGCCTCACCCGTCCAGAAGTGGAACAGGGCGAAGAAGGGATCGTAGGCCTGGAAAACAAGTTGCGCACTGGTGATGGTGGCATACAGTACCAAAGCCAGCACGCCATAACGAGCATAGCGAAGGATTGCGTCGAATTTGGCAGGGACGAAATGGTTGTAGCGTTTGGGGCCGAACCAGGCGCGCCCGAGTTTGCCGATCCATTCCTGAATGCTTCCGAGCGGACAGATCCAGCCGCAGAAGACGGGGCCAAACAAAAAGCCAAGCAGCAGGACAATATCGAGCAGGACTACGGAGGAGGAGCGCGCCTTTTGCAGGAACGAACCCGATGTGATCAACTGGTAGGCCGTCTCCACGCCGCCGAAAGGACAGATGGCATGGATGGAAATCTTCGAGGAGAATATCCCAGCGCCGCCGTTGTTAATCAACCAGTGGTTGAGGCTGATTAACGCGACGAGCACGAAGAATCCAGCCTGGATGATTTTTCGCAGCCAAATACCGCGCTTGCGTGTGGGGGACTTGCTGGTTTGTTTGGTCATTCTTTTTCTTCCAGGAATCCGCAAGTTCTACGTGCGGAAGAAGAGCATGTAGGGCAATTTGCTAAATTGCTCCTGACAAATTGGCAATTTGCTAAATTGCTCCTGACAAATTGGCAATTTGCCCTACAACTAACCTGTCGCGATAGTGGAACTTCTGGATTCCAATGTACAAAGGTGACAGTCACTTTGAAGTGACTGTCACCTTTTTCATGTCAGGCGTGGATTAGTGATTGCCTCCGTTGCCTTTGCCGTTGCCGCCTGCCCACAAGGGCTGACCCGTTTCAGTGCGGAAGGTGAAAACCTGTTCTGTGCTGTCGAGTGTGACGGTGATGGCAGAGTACAGATTCTGGTCGCCGACGAAGCCGTAGATGGTCACGCCTTCGCCAACCTGCGGAGCAAATCCGATGGACTGGTTGTAGCGCGAGTTGCCGAGTTGGACGTAGAGCGCGGCGCCGTCGTCGAGGGTGATGCTCATGCCCGTCAGGTCGTAACTGACGACTGTGCCGTGGACGGTGGCCGCGCCGCTGATGTTCGCCTGCGGGATGCCCGCGCCCGCCCCCTGACCTTGACCCTGTCCGCCCTGACCTTGTCCGCCGTTGCCCTGACCGCCATTACCCTGGCCTTGTCCCTGGCCTCCCGTGCCTTGACCGCCGTTGCCATTTCCATTGCCAGTGGTAGTGCTGGTGAGGATGGACTGGTACTGCTCGGCAGTCAAATACTGCGGCTGGTAGGTTTCACCCGTCTGCGTGAACAGGACGCTGGTGAAGGATTTCAGGTGGTTGTAGGAGCCGTTCATCAGGTTGGTGAAGACCTGTTGCATGTCGGCGTTGTCGGTTTGGGCGAGGCGTTCTTGCAGATCGAGGATGTCAATCTCTTCGATGGCCGCGCCGACTTTCAGCGCGTCAGCGAGCGAGAGCGCGCCCTGGGTTGTCAGTTGGGTGTACAAGGCCTGAAGGTTCGCGTCGGTGAATTGACCGGGAGCCAGCGCGGGGTCCGCGAGATCGTAGCGGTCCAGCAGGACCTTGATCTCGTCCATGTGAGCCTGCTCGGAGGCCGCGATGTTCTGGAAGGTCGGCTGTCCCCACGTGGTATAAAGGAAGTTGTAAACGTCGCGGGCGAGTTTTTCCTCTTCACGCATGTAGAGCAGGGCGGCGGTTTCCTCCGCGCTCAGATCAGAAGCGGGGATGTCGAGCACGGAAGTGCCCGTTCCGTTACCGTTCCCCTGTCCGTTGCCTTGACCGTTCTGGGTCGTCAGGGCGGTGGAGGAAGATTTGGCCGCGTAGGCGCTGTAGGCGCTGGCCACGATGGCGACCAGCAGGATGGCGGCTAAGATGCCAGCCAGGATTGTTTTGAGAGATTTCAACATTTTTACCTCTTCGATTTGTTTGTTGGGTTGGGTTGCTTTCTTGCCTGCAACTGCGCTTATCATAGGCTGGAAATGTAAAGAACAGTTAAACATTGCGACAAGGTTGCGCGAAATTTGTGACGCCCCGACTTTTGCCCAATCTTTACATTTTCTTCTTGCGCCTAATAAAAAAAACTGATAAAACTCACACATTATCCCTTCACTGGTTGGAGAACCCATGACAGAACCCACTCCTACAAAATCCATCTTTGACCGCATCCGCGAAAGTCTCGGCCCTGGCGAAACGCCCACCGATGACCGCGGCCGTATGCGCATGGTGGTGGACAGTCTCGTCCTGCACCTGCATCCCACCAAAGTCCCTGAAACGACTCTGCGTTGGACGTACTCGTGGGGACTGGGCGGCCTCTCCGCCATGTTGATGGTCATCCTCGGCCTGACGGGTGTTGTCCTGCAAAACAATTACACGCCCGCCGCGCCGCAGGCCTATCTCGACATTCTCGAGATCAACTCCAACGTTTGGTTCGGCGAACTCGTCCGCAACATCCATCACTGGAGCGCGAACCTGCTCGTCGTGGTGGCGGCGCTTCATCTTATCCGCGTATTCGCCACGGGCGCGTACCGTCCGCCGCGTGAACTCAACTGGCTGATCGGCGTCGCCATGCTGTTGCTCACGCTCGGCGCGAATTTCACGGGCTACCTTCTGCCGTGGGACCAACTCGCGTTCTGGGCCATCACCGTCGGCACGAGCATCATCAGTTATGTGCCGCTCGTCGGCAGTTGGCTCAGCCAGCTCATCCTCGGCGGACCCGAAGTGGGCGCGAACACCCTGCTTAATTTCTACGCCATGCACATCTCGCTCATCCCGCTGATGATCTTCGGGCTGATGATGTATCACTTCTGGCGCATCCGCAAAGATGGCGGCCTGACCCTGCCCAAAGATGTGGACGGGATCGAGGAGCCGAGACCCGAGCGCGTGACGACTATTCCGCATCTTGTCCGACGGGAGGGCGTGTTCGCCCTCGCCTGGATCGCGGCCCTTCTGATCTTTTCCATGCTCGTCCCCGCGCCGCTCGAGGGAATCGCCAACCCCGACGTTTCCCCGAATCCCGCCAAAGCGCCGTGGTACTTCATGGGCTTGCAGGAGATGTTGCTCCACTTCCATCCGCTCGTGGGTGCGATCATCATTCCGAGCATCGCCTTACTTGGAATCTTCCTCCTGCCGTTCTTTGACATCAACCTGCAAAGCGTCGGCATCTATTTTCGCTCGCGCCGCGGCCGTTCCCTGACCGCGCTCGCGGCGGGTTTCGCCATCCTCGCCACCCCGCTGTGGGTCCTGCTCGATGAATTCGTCCTCGACTGGGCAGGCTGGCTTCCCACGTGGAATACCCTGCTCTCGAACGGACTCATCCCGCTGGCGGTCATCGCGCTTCCGCTCCTCGCCCTCGACTCGTGGGCGGTGAAAACCTTCCACGCCGATACGGAGGAACGCGTGCTGTTCATCACCACGTTCCTATTCGTGGCTTTTATCGTTCTCACCATCATCGGTATCTTCTTCCGCGGCCCTGGCATGTCGCTCTATTGGCCGTGGGCAATGCCGACGCACTAACGTACACAGGTAAACACGTACACAAGTAAACACGTACACAGGTAAACACGTACA
>DYKX01000142.1 GCA_020722375.1 Anaerolinea thermophila | reverse complement strand
ATCATCATCACGAGCATTTTGAACGCCTTCGTGGCCGCCCTCATCCTCATCAGCGGATTCAAGAACTACATCCGCTTTCAGACCGTGATGATCGTCGGCACGCTCCTCGCCTTCCTGACCATGCTGGTTGTGCTGTTCACAGGCAACCCGTCTACTTCGATGGCGCACATTGACTCGTTTGCGAAGGCGATCAGCGGTGTGGAAAATTTCGTGCAGACCGCGATTGACGCGTCGGTCGCGGCGGGCATTGACCTCAACCCGCCGTTCAGCCTGATCGCCACCCTGCTCGTCGCGCCCATCGCGTGGACATCGCTGCAATGGGCGACCTACTCCGCCCAGCAGAACGGCGAAATCAAGAACGCGCGCTCCTTCAACAGCCAGATGTTCATCATCGTCGGCTCGTTGATCTTCACGGGTATCTTACTGGCCTTGCTGGCCGCCGCGCTGGAGAAGGCTGTCGGCACGGAATTCCTGTACGTGGCGGGAGCAGGCTACTGGTCCGGCGTGGGCGAAGCGACGATCGCGGGCTTCTGGTTGTGGCCGAACATCATCGCGGTCGCGCTCACGGCCAGTCCGTTGGTGGTCATCATCATCGGCATCGGTTACATTCTGAATTCGCACCAAATCGTGCATAACTGCTATATCGGCATGACGCGCGTCATGGTGGCCATGTCGCTCGACCGCCTGCTCCCCGAATGGGTCAGCAAAGTGGACGAGAAACGCCACACCCCCGCCAACGCGCACTGGGCGTACTTCATCGCCAGCATTCCCGTCATCTTCCTCTACAACCTTCATCCAGGCTGGGTCGGCCTGACCCTCGGTGTGACGTTCGCGTGCGGATACGTGTTCGTCATCACCTGCCTGGCGGGCGCGCTGTTACCCTACCGCGCCAGGGACGTGTACGAAGCCTCCCCTGGCGCCAAGTACAAACTCGGCGGTATTCCGCTCGTGACCATCCTAGGCGTCCTCGGCTTCATCTTTGGCACGATTATGCTGTTGATGTTCATGTTCGACGCGCGCCTTGGCCTGACCAGTCCGCTGGCGTATGGCATCGTGTTCGGCGTGCTGGCTGTCTCGGCGGTCTGGTACTTCATCGCCAAGAACATGCAGAAGTCCAAAGGCATCAATGTGGACTATGCGTTCAAGGAGATTCCGCCTGAATAATTGGTAATTTGTAAATGGTAATGGGTGGTCAGCCCCGCGAGGCGCTGACCACCCGTTGTAGAACAAGTCTATAGACTTGTTCTACAACGGCTACTGAAAATCACGGAGCGTGCATTATGCCAATCATTGACGAAGTCGTCGCAAAGATTCAAGACTGGCAGGGGAAGGACATTTCCATCCAGCCTCTATCGGGTGGGCTGACCAACACCAACTACAAAGTGGAAGTGGACGGGACACCCTATTTCGTCCGCGTCCCTGGCGAAAGCACGGAACTGCTCGCTGTTGATCGCGCCAACGAATACCACAACTCGAAGGCCGCGGCGGAGGCAAACGTCGCGCCGAAGGTTTTGTATCACCTGCCCGAATACAATGTAATGGTGTTGGAATTTTTGACGGGGAAAACGATGTCGAAGGAATCATTATCCGCGCCTGGGATGCCGACGCGCATGGCGAAGGTCATCAAGAAACTTCACGCTGGCCCTCGCTTCTATTCGGACTTCAATATGTTCCGCCTCACGGAGTATTATCTCAGCCTGTGCCGCGACCGCTCGATTCCCATCCCCGACGGTTACCTCGACCGAATGCCAACGATCGCGCTCATCGAAAAAGCCATGTCCATCAAACCGCTGGCGACTGTCCCATGCAACAACGACCTGCTCGCCGAAAATTACATTGACGACGGTAAACATCTCTGGCTGATTGATTACGAATACAGCGGCAACAATGACCCGACCTTCGAGTTGGGTAATACTTGCCAGGAAATGCAATTCAGCGAGGAACAGATCCGCGAAGTCTGTGCGGCGTATTTTGGGGAAGCAACCCCGTCCATGATCGCGAGGATGAAGTTGAATATGATCATGTCTGACGTAGGTTGGGGATTATGGGCGGCTATTCAGGCGAAGATTTCAAAGATAGATTTTGATTTTTGGGGATGGGCTATTGAGCGGTGGGGGAGAGCCGTTGAAAAGATGGATTCAGCCGAGTTTGAGGGCTGGTTGAGGAATGTAGAAAGGTAAACAGGTAGACAGGTACACAAGTACACAGGTAGACATGGAGATGGTATGAGCGAGAGAAAGCCGTTGTATGAATCGCCCGGCGAAATGGGAAAGCGCGGGTTTGAGGATTTGGACTGCTATCAACTCGCATTGGAAGTGATGGCGAAGGTTCATGCTTTTTCTAAAACACTGCCTGCTGACGAGAAGTTTGACTTGTACCCCCAGATCCGTCGCTGCTCAAAGAACGTGACTGGAAATATTGGTGAAGCATACGGACGTTACCATTACCTTGATAGTTTGCATTACTACTCGATTGCGCGAGGCGAATTGTTGGAAACGCTGGCAAGATTGATTGACGCACGCGTATTGAATTACATTAACCAACCAGAGTTTGAATCGCTATACAAACTTATCCGCCAGGCAGAGCAATCGCTGAACGGCTTCATGGCTTACATTCGCCGTCAACGCGCAGGTTCGCAGGAATACGGCGACAAGAAAATTCACGAAGACCAGGCAAACTACGAAATATATCCAAGCGATGAAGATTTGGATACAAACGAAGATGGAAGCATAGCAGAAGATTCAAACTAACAGGCATGACCTGTATACGTGTGTACTTGTCTACGTGTATACCTGTCTACCTATCTACCTATATACTCCGATATACTCCGAAGGAGTCACCATGAAGGATCATGCACAAATCGTAATCATCGGCGGAGGAATTGTTGGCGCACAGGTGGCCTATCACCTCGCCAAGATGGGACGGAAAGACATTGTTCTCGTCGAGAAAGGCGAGATCGCCAGCGGCGAGTCGTCTCATGCAGCAGGACTGGTTACGCAGTTCGCCACGTCACAGACCATGCTCAAGTTCCGCATGTACAGCATCGAGTTGTACAGCGAACTGGGATTGTTCGACCACGTCGGCAGTCTGCGCGTCGCGTCGACGCGCGAATCGCTCAAAGATTTGGAGCGAAGCGTCAGCCGCGCGAAGGCCCTGGGACTGGAGTGCGAGGTCATCGGTCCCGAGGAAGCGGTGAAGCATATGCCGCAGATCACGAAGAAGGACCTTTATGGAGCAATCTACCTGCCGCGCGATGGTCAACTCGATCCGTACACGACTACGACCAGCATGGTCAAATTCGCGCGCGACCTCGGCGTGACGGTCTACACCAACACGCGCGTGACGGGCATCAAATTGTCAGCGAAGGGAGAGGTTCGGGAGGTGGTGACCGATAAGGGGACGATCCGATGCGAGACGGTCGTCAACGCCGCGGGGATGTGGGCGCCGCGCGTCGCCGCGATGGCGGGTCTGTCCTTCCCGACCACACCCGTTGACCATCAGCACATCGCGTTGAAAGCGGTCCCAGGTCACGAATTCAATTCAAAGACTCCGTGTTTGCGCGACCCAGAAAATTTGGTGTACATGCGGCAGGAGCAGGGCGGACTGGTCATCGGCGGCTACGAGCCGAATCCGCTGGCGCGCTGGATTGACGGCGCGCCGTGGGAGCATGGCGGGACCACCCTCCCGTCCGATATGGATCGCTTCGAGCAACTGCTGGAGGGCGCGATCCGACGTCTCCCGTTCCTCGATCAGGCGGGAATCATTACACTGGTCTGTCACCCTGGCGCGTACACGCCCGATTGCCAGCCGATTCTCGGACCGATGGCGGGCGTGCGCGGCTTATGGATGGCGGCGGGCTTCTCGCTCAACGGTTACGGCGGCGCGGGCGGCGTGGGCAAACTGCTGGCTGAGTGGATCATCGGCGGCGAACCCACGATGGATGTCTACCAATACAAGGCGACGCGTTTTAGCGACAAATATTCCGATCCGCTTTACGCCGCCGAACGGACGCGCGAGAGCGTGAAGTATTACTATCGCCTGCGCTTCCCGAACGACGAGTTCGAGTGGGCGCGGCCGCATCGCGTCAGCCCTGTGCATCATCGCTTGCAGGAACTGGGCGCGGTCTTCGGCGAGAAGTTCGGCTGGGAGCGCGTCAACTACTTTGATCCTGGAAAGCCCTCGCGTCGCATGGGCGAGGATCAACGCAACTGGGGCGGATGGATCAAGCCCCCCTTCTTCGAGCGCGTTGGCAAGGAGCACGAGGCGACGCGCGAACGCGTCTGTCTTTATGACCTGACGCCGTTCAGCAAAATCGAAGTGGCGGGCGCAGGCGCACTGGCATTGTTGAATCGCGTCGCGGACAGCGAGATGGACAAACCCATCGGGAGCGCGACCTACACCCAGTTCTGCAACACGCGCGGCGGCGTCGAAGCGGACGTGACCGTGACGCGTCTCGGCGCGGACCGCTTCTGGGTCATCACGGGCGCGGCCTTCATCGGCAATGACCGCTCATGGCTGGAGATGCACGTGGACGAGGCCGATGGCGAGGTCAAGATTCGCGACATCAGCGAAGAGTGGGCGTGTCTCCCGCTGTGGGGACCGAAGGCACGCGAGGTGCTGAAGAAGGTCACCAGTTCCGATGTCTCGAACGAGGCGCATCCGTACCTGATGACGAAGCAGATTGACATCAACGGCGCGAAGGTCTATGCCCAGCGCGTCAGTTACGCGGGCGAACTCGGCTGGGAGTTGTATGTCCCGTACAACCGCGCCACGATGGTCTGGGACATGCTGCTCGAAGCAGGCAAGGAATTCGGCATCGAGGTCGGCGGCTACAAAGTGCTGGACGCGCTGCGTCTCGAAAAGGGCTATCGGTACTATACGGTTGATGTCACCCAACTCGAAACGCCCTACGAAGGCGGCCTCGGCTTCTGCGTGGACTTGAACAAAAAAGATTTCATCGGCAAGGCTGCGCTCGCCAAACAAAAAGCCGAAGGCGTGAAGCGCAAACTCTGCACACTCGTGGTGGACGGCGACCAATTTACCCAAATCTATGGCGGCGAGGCCATCTACCACGAAGGCAAGGTGCTGACCCGCGTCCGCAGCGGCGGCTGGGGCTACACGGTGAAGAAAAATATTTTGTACGCCTACCTTCCCATCGGACTTGCCAAAGCGGGCAATCGCTTCGAAGCGGAATTGATCGAAGGCCGCCGCATGGTGGAAGTGACCGCGACGGTGCTGTTCGATGCGAAAGGGGAACGATTGCGCGCGTAGCGCAAATTGCCAATTTGCGCCACAGCCATCACTCCGTTCCCTCTCCCATCGGGGGAGAGGGGAATTACCAATCACCATTTACCAATTACCAACTTTACCGGTTCGAAAGGATTTCAAAAATGTTCTCTCTAACCCTGACCGAAATCACCTCTCTCAAAACCATCCTCGCCTCACGCCAGCCCAACCACGGACTGCCGCGGGACTTCTATCACGACGAGTTACTTTACCGCGCCGAGATGGAATTTGTCTGGCGGGCGGGCTGGCTGTTCGCGGGCCACTCGTGCGAGATTCCCAATCCCGGCGATTATTTCCTCTACGATGTCGGCGGGGACTCGGTCATTATTGTTCGCAATGACCGCGGCGAAGCCAACGCGTTCTACAATGTCTGCCGCCACCGCGGGTCGGTGATTTGCGAAGAGGCGCGGGGAAGCGTCAAGCGCTTCATCTGTCCCTACCACCAGTGGACCTACGACCGCGACGGAAAACTCATTCTCGTGCGCGGGATGCAGGAGGAACTGGATAAGTCCCAGCACGGGCTGCACCGCGCCCACGCCCGCGAGGTCGAAGGCATGATCTGGATCAGCCTCGCCAAGGAGCCGACCGACTTCGACGCCGCGTCCGCGGCGATCGCGCCCGTCGCGCATCCGCAGGGACTCGCCCGCGCCAAAGTCGCCAAAACCATGGACTTCGATGTCCACTCCAATTGGAAACTGGTCTGGGAAAACAACCGCGAGTGCTACCATTGCAACGTCAACCATCCGCAATACATCCGCGCCAACTTCGACCACTACAACGCCGACGACACTATTCCGCGCGTGGCCGAGGCGCTCGAAGCGGTCACGACGCGGATCGAGGTCAAACTGGCCGCGCAGGGGATGGCGATCCGCTCCGAGACGGGGATGACTCCGTTCCCCGATCCCGATCACGGGATTTGGTGGGGTGCGAATCGGACTCCGCTGGTCGAGGGGTTCGTCAGCGAGACGATGGACGGTCAGCAGGTCGCGCCGCTGATGGGCGATTACACCGA
>DYKX01000331.1 GCA_020722375.1 Anaerolinea thermophila | reverse complement strand
GCAGGGCGGCTTCAGACATCAACACTGCGGCGGCGGGTCAATCAGCGGGACTGGTCAAGTGCGGCACAGGAATTGTGTCGGTGGGTCTACGGTGGCGGGCGGGTCTTGCCAGGACTGGTGGCACGGCGGGAGGCGGAATCGTCGCTGCTAAACCGCTAACGGATTCCGGCGTTCAGCTCAGGCACCACCTCTGTCAGTAATCGAAGATCGGCGCAACGCGGCTGGAAGGAACTTGTCGATTTCTTCGTCTGAGAAGGTCATCTCTTCTTGATTTTTCAGCCCGTCGCTGGCGATGCCGTAGGCTTTGGATGTAGTCCTTGGCGCTGCGGCATAAATGCCAACGAGTCTTTCCTGCAACTCATCGCGTTTCTCTCGGGCCGCCGGAATGTCGAGGTGGCCGTCGTGCAAGTCCGAGAGAATGGACAGGTAGGATTCCCGGATGTCCCACAGTTCGCTGGCGGTCTTCTTGTGCTTCTCAGCCTGCTGCCCCGGATCAACGTCCTTCATGTAAGCACTGAGCACGAGCAATATCGTGGAAACCACGGTCGAAGCGACTGTTGCGCCGTAGGTGACCTTGGGGTCGCCCAGTAGAGCCGTAAGCAGTCCGCCGGTCGTGAGGGCGGACAGCACGATCTGGGCAATCTTGATCCACTGAAGACGGCCCATGCAAAGGTCGGCGCACTTTTCATGCGTCTTTGTCGAGTAAACCACCCGACCGAAGCACTCACGAACCTGGGCCTCAAGCGCACTCCTGCCCAACTCAACTTGGGTAGTTTGTTCCATAAATTTCCCTCCAGCGCTGGCGAGCAGTCCATCCATATTTTTCGCCCTGATAGCCGCAGGCATCGATGGCGATGTTCTTGCAGCGAAGCGCCTTGTATTCAAATCCACCAGTTCGCCAAACGTACTGGTTCGCCCCAGGCGATAGCCAGTACTGTTGGTTCTCGTTCTGGCCGCTCACATAAGCCTGAATCCGTGCTCCGCCCACTCTGTGCACCTCGCAACCCTATGATTTCGTGA
>DYKX01000141.1 GCA_020722375.1 Anaerolinea thermophila | reverse complement strand
CGAGCATCGCCGTATCAGTCAACTTCCCCTTTTTATGAAACTGTCAGGTAGCTAGATCGGTCGCGTCTCTTCGCGATAACCACAGCGCGGGCAAAAGACAGTTGCCGTCAACGTGCGCGTTTGAAATTCGTAGAACGCGCGACCGTTGCACTGTTCACAGTCTACGACGTCGAGAACGGCTGTCATGGCATGTTGACTCCTTGGAAAAATCAATCGAGGTGCAAAGACTTAATTGTCTCTGCACCTCGATTCAGTGCGTCGGGTCGGTTTACGCCGCGTCTTCGTTCAAGACATCGGCCGGTGGTTCGCCAATTTCCTTGAGTAACTCGGCGATTTCGCTTGGCGCGCCGGCGAGCCACACTTTCTCGGCAATCTGGGATTCATAGCGGCGCAATCGTTCGATCTCCGCATAAACGGGCTTGAGTTCTTTCATCCCGCGCAGGATCGTCTCAACGCCGTTTTGTGCTTTCGATTGTTGCGAAAGCGCGTTGTCGTCGCGCAACCAGATGGTCGAACGCCAATCGGGTTCGCCGAAGAAGGCGACCAACTCTTCAAGCGCCGCGCGATATTTGGTGATCTTGTCGGCGAGTCCGTTGCGTTCGAGGTACAGTTTCAACGCTTTCGCGCGCTGGGCCTTGACTTTCGCTTCTTGCGCAGTGATGCATTGGCGAACACGTTCCTTCAAAATCGCCTCATACTTTTCCCGCGCGACGGGACCGAGACCATTCTTCGCATTTGAGTTCGCTTGGATTTTCTTCGACATGCGTTCCTCCTGAGTGACTTGAAACTAAAAGGGGCTGCCTGTCCGTCAATCACGGAGGCGGCCCTTTTCGAATAGAAAAAGGGAGAAACCTCTTGAGATTTCTCCCCCAAACACCTGGTTGCTCCTCGACAAGATCAAGGAACAGGTTCCCAGATTACAACTCACGCCGTCCTTCGCGGACTACATCCACCGCGTTCGTTGTGCCAGACCAATGTGTGCCGATTTCGGCCGCCAGATCGTCCAAACTTGCCCAAACCGGTGCTCTTGGACGGGCGCGCGCCTTTTTGGGCAGGAAGGGTACAAGACGCGCGATGGGCTGACCTCTGCGCGTAATCTGAGTCTCCATACGCCGTTGGCTAACCTGCCGCAGGTTTTGCGTGGTGTGTTCTTGAAGTTCACGTACATCCACTGATCGAACGAGTTGCATCAGATTCTCCCAGGATAATCTATGGCTGCGGCCCGTTATATCAGAATGACGGAGCGTCAACTCTGTTTGGTAGACGCTTTAACTCGTCACGACACGACCGATTCCCGCAGATCAAAAACGGGGTGATGCAAGAGACTCTGCGCCATCCCGTTAGTTGTCCAGTTACTGGGTTATCGGCCTCGTGAGACCATTTCGTTGAACTTATCCGATTGTGAAATGCGATTACTTGAGCGGCGGAAGCTTGTAGAGTGGTTGTCGGTGCTGAGCACGATCCCACAAGTCCAATAGCTCGCTTTGATGCTGCGATGCCCATTCAATGACCATGCCCAGCGAACGACTCGAGAGAGCTCCATCCAGCACAGTCAGGGCACGAATATCGATAGTCGCTTCATCCTCACCGTACTCGGCATGAAAGTGCGGCGGAAGGTGTTCGCGAAAGTGCATCGAGATCACAATCCCGAAGAATCGGCTGATTTCAGGCATAACCGAACTCGCGGAGTCTCGGAAAAACATCCTCGGGCTGCTGGTGGGTCAATTCTAGGTAGAGAGAGACTGCGTCTACGTCGACCGCGTCATTCCAAATTACGGCTGAGCGAGTGGCATACGCCCTTTGAAACTCATGCTCGTCGTTCCAGAGCGCAAAGACTCCTTGTCCAACCAAATCGGACAAGTCCACCACGCCCTCGACTCCATCGGCATATTTCAGCCAAAGCCGGTAATTGGGCAGAGGCTTCGCCTCTATTAGTTGAATGGTCATGCGACTCCTTCCTAGCGTATTTCATTCGCCAGTCACTCAGATTATATGAGATTAACAACGCAGCGTCAACTCACGTTTCGCGCCTCGCGCTTCGCCATGGAGTTCGGACGTGTGGTGGCAATTGAGGCTTGCCTTTTGATTATTCTTTCGTGACCGATGTTATTTCACCAATAAGCCGTGCGTCAGGACGAGCCCATGGCAATTTCCACGAGCGACGCGAGTTGTTCCGCGTGCTCGCGCAAAATGCGAGCGGCTTGCATTGCACTCGCCACGCTCCGCGCGCCAGGTCGCCATCCTGCCTCCATCAAGAGACGCGCGGCGGTATCACGGAAGCGGATCACTTGTCCGCTCTTGATCCGCACACTGTCGCCAAAGACATCGCGCGCGATGCTCTGATACTTTTGGCGCAGGTGCCATTCTTCTGCCGATGCGACCGAGCTGCCGACGTAACTCACTTGCTGTTTCGCGAGCATCTCGTCCAAGTCAATGTAAACGAACGAACGATGAAAATGATCATGTGGTATCGGGGGTTCAATGATGACGATGATCGGCAGTGTGCCTCCTGCTTCGCCCTGACTTTCGAGGTACACACCCCCTGGCTTGGGATAACCGCATCCCCGTCGCGTGACGTGACGTACTTGAATGTTCATTTTTTCCTCTTCACTCATCGTACCCACTCACTCGCAACTCATAGTCCTCTTCCAGCCAGTCGTCGGGAGCAAGACTAGGAGCAAGTACTTTCGGAGTCTGACAGATTGGACAGTGTGCCCCTTGGGTGCATCGGGCACACAGGAATTTCCCACAACACGGCGTGTACGCGTTCGCTGAAACCAAGCTATCGCATAGTTCGCAACGGTATTGCTTCGGCGAGGTGTTCTTGATCATTCCTCTTCGTCCTCGGCCTTTGATTCATCGGGTAACGGGAGCGGCTCGTCTGTGTCGGCGATGACGCCGCGCACCGCAACGACGCCTTTCGCGGCAAGGTCCTCGGGCGCTTCAGTCTCTTCGGGTTTCAGATAATACGTTGCGCCGCTGTAGTAGCAGTAGGCGAAAATCCCAGGACTGAACTTGACGCCCAATCGCTCAAAGATCTCACGCTTGGCATCGGACTCGGGTATTTCTAGCCAACGCGATGGCGCGTGCTCGTACGTCCATGCAAGCACCGCGTCAACCTCGGGATCGCCAAGGGCTTCGAACGCGGCGCGCAATTCCTCTTCCGTACCGTTTTCAATCGTCATTACCGCTTTGATGTGTCCGAGCGCGATGCGGGAGAGTCCTTTCACAAGTCCGCTCGGAATGTTGTTGCGCGGAATCCGCACGGAGAGTCCTTGCGCGTGAACCTCTCGAATCACATCCTCAGGAGTGGGCCAATATTGTGCGCCGCGGAAGATCAGGATGTCGCGCGCACCGGCTTGGTCAGGAACGGGATTCGCGTTTGTGTTGGAATCACTCATCGTCTCATTCCTGTGCTATTTCGTTGCGCTTGTTATCGTTCTCGACGCAAACGGCCGACACTTCATCAATCAATCGGATTGCCTCGGAAAGTTTCTTCCGCAAATCCGCTTCTTCGTCGGCGTAGGTTTCAGTGACGATGAACGTTGCGATTTTCGTGCAAATCGCATCCAGATGCTTTTTGCGAAGATTGACTGCCATTCTCTCTCCTTTATGTGATTGGGCAGAATGATATTCTCAGAGCAAGCGATCCTGCACGGCGCTTGCCGATTTCTTCTTACTCTCCGCATCGAGAGCGGACGCATGAGCCAGAAGTGTTTCCAGGATGTGGCTGAGTCGGCGCGCCCACGCGCGGACTTGGTCCTCGCCCTGTGCAGACGCGATCATCTCCGCGATGAGCACATTCAGTTGAATGAGCGGATCAACGTCTGCGCTGGTTTGAGCGAGAGACGTCGTTACATCCTCGGTCTCGAACAAGGCGGCGTAGTTGCCGTCAACGCCCGTGTCGTCGGAATCAAGATTTTGTGAGTTGCTTGCAAGAGTTCCTCCACTCGTGCGTGTTCCTGGGTTATTCTGGCGAACAAGGCGCATCACGCGACGCGCGTCCACTCGGAGTTTGACCTGCCGCGCTGACAGTGGCTTGGGTGACGAGTGCATTTCTTGAAGAACTGCGGCTTGGTCTGCATGCTCCAACGGCACGAGCGCGCGTGCGTCTTCGTACGAAAGCGTGCGGACGTGAAGGGCGTGCTGCACTTCGGGATGCAGGTCAAGAAGTTGCAGATGTTGATAGACGTGGCCAGTCTCTTGTCCTACAAGACTTGCAATCTCTTCGACCGTCGCGCCTTGTTCGATCAGCGCGCGATACGTTTTCGCGCGCGTCAGGGGGTCTAGATCGGCGCGTTCGACATTCTCGATCAAGCCGATTTCGATAGCCGCGCGTTCGGTATCGATTTCACACACGCGTACGGGAACGGTCGCCAATCCCGCGCGTCGTGCGGCTTCGAGTCGCCGTCGTCCCGCGAGGAGTCTTCCACCAGGCGCAACGACGAGCGGATGCAGAATTCCACGCGCGCGAATCGACGCGACGAGTCCATCAAGGCCGGTGGCTTGGGCATCTCCGTTCGGACTGACCAGAATCGAGCCAACGGGCATTTGCGTAACGGATGCATCAGCCAATCCCCAAGATGTCGCCGCAAGCAAGGTGAAGGCAGATTGCGCTTCGACGGGCATCTCTGCCACATTCTCATTCGGTAGAGTGAGCACAGCGCTCATGGCGTTGCTTGGCTTTCGGGGACAAGTGCCACACGCACATTCGACCATTGACCTGCGATAGGAACAATCAGGTGCGTAATAGGCTTGCATTGAGCGAGTGTCCACTGTGGCCAGCCCTCAGGTGCAGAATAGATGTCGAGCTCTGCGTCGTACGTCGCGTTGGGTCGCCAGTGGCGCGCAAACTCGCGAGCAAAGCGCGATGCAATTGCATCATTTTGCGCAAGCACGAATTCTTTGTGCTCGTAAGTGCTACATCCGTCCTGAACTTCAAGGATGAATTGGTAAACAAACATTAACCCTTTCCTCCTCTCAGGTTAAAAAGGTTAAGAGCTGAAGCGTTTCTACGCACACGATTCAGCTCTCTTATCCCAGTTCCGTTCTGGCGATTCGTTTGATTACGCCGTAGTTGGCACGTCCACGAGTGGCATCATCACGTGGACAAAATCGGTGTCGCCCACTGGTCGTACGACCACTGGCATCGGTTGACCGCCGTTTTGCAGAAACTCAATCGCGATTTGTGGTGCGGTGACACGTTCCAACATCGAGAGCAAGTACGGCGCTTGGAGGGAGACCTTGAACGCCTCACCTTCTATCGCCGCATCAATGTCGCCGACTCCATCGCCGCGTTCGGCGTGCGCTCCCATTACGATCACGCGGCTGTTCGCGGCGTCCGCTTCGAGACGAATCCCATTTGCCTTTCCGTTCTTGTCCACAAACGCGCTCACCATTTTCGTCGCCGCGAGCAGTTCGCTCACATTTACGACGGCGCGGCTCGTGTGCGTTTGCGGGATGATGCGCGAGACGTCGGGATACGCGCCGTCAATCAGTTGCGTGATGACCTCGCTCATCGAGAGGACGAAGCGCACCTGGTTTCTTTCCGAGGCGACGATCACCTTGACGGGTTCGAGTTGCCCTACACACAGACGGCTCACTTCTTGTAGTGCCTTCACGGGAATCACGAGTCCGAAAGGTTCGACGTGCGAATCGTTTCCGATGCCCGTGTGTTGCACCGATAGGCGGAAGCCATCCGCGGCAGCGAGCGTCAGTTTATTCGCCTCGAATTTGGCGAACACTCCTGTCAGCACAGGACGCGATTCTTCAGTCGCCGCCGCGAAAATCACACGCTCCAACATTTCCCGCAGTGGTTTCGCGTCGAGTGCGAGTGTTGCTTTCGGTTCGCCTGACGCGGCGAGGACAGGAAACTCTTGCGCGTCAATGCCTTTGATGTTCGCGACCATTCGTCCGCTGACCACGCGCAGCGTTTGTGTTTGCGCGTTCAACATCAATTCAACTTGACTCTCTCCCAGCGTACCGACAAAATCGGTAATCAATCGTGCAGGGACCGCGATTGCGCCCAGCGCCTCAGTTTGGGCGGGAATCCACGCGTTGATTCCGATATCGAGATTCGTCGCCGCGAAGCGCACGCGTCCATCGCTTGTACGTGCATCAATCAAGATGTGCGAGAGGATGGGCAGGGTCGCGCGAGTAGAGACCGCTGTTTTGGCGGCAGCGAGTCCATGAGACAGGTTTTCTTGCGAGCAGATTAGGTGCACGAGCCTCCTCGAAAAAATGACAGCGGCATCCCTCGGTTTCTTCAGAACCAGGGACGCCGCTGTGACCAAATCTCTATTTGATCGCAATACGCGATTCGGCTTTCTTGTCA
>DYKX01000140.1 GCA_020722375.1 Anaerolinea thermophila | reverse complement strand
AGTACTGCGTAAGGTGAGTTATGAAGACAAAAAAGAACAACCGCCGCGAAATCATCCTCGACACAGCCGCTCGCCTCTTCCTCGAGCGCGGCTACTCGGCTACCTCCACCCGCCACATCGCCGAAAGCGCGGGCTGTACCGAAGCGGCCATCTATTACCACTTCAAGGATGGCAAGCGCGAACTTTTGCGGATCGTTGCGAAGAGACGCATGTCCAGCCTGATGGTCGCGCTCGATTCCAGCCGCGGCGCTTCGTCACTCACTGATTTTATCACCCGCTTTGGGAACGAACTGGCGGAGGGACGCGAGGAGCGTGCAAAAATTCTTCGCTGGGTCTCGGCCGAACTTCCACTTTTCAGCGAAGAAGAGATTGCCCTGCACCAGCAACTCTATCTCTTTTTCCATCAACAGGTCGCCGCCGAAGTGGAACGCTTCATCGTGGACAAGAATGAAGTGGAACGTCTCTCCTGGCTGTTGATTTGCGCCATGTTGGGATACGCCGATGTGTTCATCAACCTCGGCATGGAAGCGCGCCTCAACTATGTCCCGCAGGATTTGATCCGCGTTCTTACCAAAGCCTTGTCGTCGAACGGTTTGTGAAATGCAGTCTCCCATCGTCGAACTTCGTGATGTTGTCAAAATCTATTCCACCGAGGCGGGGGAATTCCCTGCCCTTCGGGGTGTTTCGCTTTCTGTGAACGCGGGAGAATTCTTGGGGATCGTGGGGAAGTCGGGCGCGGGCAAGTCCACGCTGCTGAACATGATCAACGGCGTGGACCACCTGACTTCGGGCGACGTGACTGTTCGCGTCGGTGCAGACGGGGTGGCGGTCCACCGTTTAACCGAGTCTGACCTGGCCCTTTGGCGCGGGCGGACGATGGGCGTCATCTACCAGTCCTTTCAACTTCTCCCAATGTTGACGCTGGTCGAAAACATCATCTTACCCATGGATTTGTGCGGACTCTACAAACCGCGCGAGAGCCGTGAACGCGCCATGGAGTTGCTCCGTCTCGTGGAGATCGAAGAGCACGCGGATAAGTATCCCACCCAAATCTCCGGCGGACAACAGCAACGCGTCGCCATTGCCCGCGCACTGATCAACGATCCGCCCATCCTGGTCGCGGACGAACCGACCGGCAGTCTCGATTCGCTCACCGCCGACCACATCTTCGAAGTCTTCGAGCATCTCGTCACCGAGCAGGGCAAGACCATCATCATGGTCACGCACGATAACTCGCTCACGCCGCGTTTCTCGCGTCACCTGACGCTGGCGGATGGCGAGATCGTTTCGGACGCGGAGAGGAAACCGGCATGAGCGATTCCGTTCTCTCTCCGAAAAAATCTTTCAACGCGAATGACGCGAATTTGCTGATGGATTCTGTAGCGCAAATTGCCAATTTGCGTAAAGCGGGACAAATTGGCAATTTGTCTGTACCGCAAATCTCAGATTTGCGCCCCAATGCTGGACAAATTGGCAATTTGTCTGTACCGCAAATCTCAGATTTGCGCCCCAATGCTGGACAAATTGGCAATTTGTCCTACATGATCGAAACGCGCGGCATTGTTAAAACCTACAAAAACGCGGCGGGCGAATTCGTTGTTCTCAAAGGCATTGACCTGACCATCGAGCGCGGACAATTCGTCTCCATCGTCGGCAAATCGGGGAGCGGGAAATCCACCCTGCTGAATATGATCACAGGCATCGACCATCCCACCTCGGGACAGATGATCGTGGGCGGCACGGACATTTATCACAACATGACCGAATCGGCGCGCTCGCGCTGGCGCGGGAAAAATCTCGGCATCGTCTTCCAGTTCTTCCAATTGCTCCCCATGCTGACCCTGCTCGAAAACGTCATGCTCCCGATGGATTATGCCGACATGTACGATTTCGATGAACGCCCGAAACGCGCCAAGGAATTGCTCGCGCTCGTTGGTCTCGAAAAGGAAGCGGGCAAACTCCCCGCGGCCGTTTCCACGGGGCAGCAACAAGCCGCCGCCATTGCCCGCGCCCTGGCGTGCGATCCGCCTCTCCTCGTTGCCGACGAACCGACGGGCAACCTCGACACCAAATCGGCGGATAAGATCATCGAGGTCTTTCAGCATCTCGTGGAGCAGGGCAAGACCATCGTGATGGTCACGCACGACCCGTCGCTGACCTCGCGCACGCATCGCAATATCATCATCTCGGATGGCGAGTTGATCGATGAGACGGTTTCGCGTTCCCTGCCATTGCTCCGTCACCGTCACATGCTGGAGATCACGAAGAAGGCGACGCGAAAAACCTTTCAGCCTGGCGAGATCATCCTGGAATGCGGGCAGGGCGTGAATGACCTTCATCTCATCGTCCGCGGTTCGGTGGATGTGATGAAGAAAAACGGGAACAGCGGCAAAGCGCTGGCGCGCCTGAACGAGAATGATTTCTTTGGCGAGATCGAACTCCTGCGCGGCGGCGAGTCCATAGCCTGTGTCCGCGCTGGGGACGAGTCCCCGGTGGAGACGCTCGTGGTGAACGGCGAGGACTTTTTACGCATTGTCAAAGAATCGCCCATCACGGCTGAAGCGCTCGGCAAGATCGTCGAAGCCAGGCTGAGAGAGAACGCGGCAGGATAAGAGCGGAAGGCAGAGAGCAGTAAGCAGAAAGCAGAATTTTATTTGAGACTATCCGACGATTTCAACCAACGACCAATTAGACTATCCGACTATTTGACCACATGACTATCAGACCCCGATGGCGTAAAGTCATCCACGATTTATTCGATAACAAAGCCCGCACCCTGCTGGTGGTATTTTCCATTGCGGTGGGCGTGTTTTCCATTGGCGTGATCGCGGGCGCGTTCGTCATCATCGCCAACGATATGAGCGAAAGTTACGCGGCCAACATCCCCGCCAACATCGAATTGCGCATGGTGGATTTTGACGACACCACGCTCGAGTCCGTGTGGAATTATCACGGCATCGAAGAAGCGGAGGGACGCCGCGTGTTCAGCATCCGCGTGCGGGTGCAGGGCGCTACAAAGTGGACCGTCCTCGACATGGTGGCCTTCGACGATTTCGAGGGCAACCAGGTCAACCTGCTGATGCCCGTCGAAGGGAAATCCATCCCGGGCAAGCGCGAGGTGGTGCTCGAGCGCGACGCGGCCAGCCGCGCGCACGCCAATATCGGCGACGTGCTCGAATTCCAATTACCCGATGGCTCCACGAAGACCATGCCCGTGGTCGGCGTGGTGCAGGATACGGCCATGGGCGCGGGAGACTTCCTCGCCTCGCCCTACGCGTACATTGACCAGAACACGCTCCAATTTTTACGACAGCCGTCAACCTATAACCGCATTTACGCGACCGTCTCCGAAAATGGCGACGACATCGAGTACATCCGCGCACTCGGCGCCGAACTCAAGACCGACCTCGAAAAGGGCGGCGCGTACGTCATCCGCTCGCGCTTCGCCGAGACGCACCTGCATCCGCTCGCGACCACGGTCAACGCCATCCTCGGTATCCTGCTGGCGCTCGGCGTGCTGATCGTTTTCCTCTCCAGTTCGCTCATCGCCAATACGCTGGCGGCATTGCTCCAACAGCACACGCGTCACATCGGCGTGATCAAACTCATCGGCGGGCGGAGCCGCCAGGTGCTGGCGATGTACCTCGCGCTGATCATGTCCTTCGGCGTGCTGGCGCTGGCGATTTCAATTCCGCTCGGCGGACAGGGCGCGTACGGACTGGCCGCCTTCATCGCGGACGAGATGAACTTCACCCTGCTGGGCTATCGCATCGTCCCGCTTGCGCTTCTCATCCAGACCTTGGTCGGGCTGCTCGTTCCCCTGATCGCGGGACTCGCCCCCGTCATCGGCGGCGCGCGCGTGACGGTGGTGGACGCCATCAGCGGGGAGGCGGCGCGGGATGAAATGAGCCGTTCAAAAGTCGGGGCGAAGCGAGGCGTCTCCCGCTGGGAGTGGATCCAGGCCCGCTTCACGATTCTGCTGGCGAAGCGCGGCATCCACATCCCGCGTCCGTTCGTCATCTCGCTTCGCAACACGTTCAGGCGGCGCGGCCGTCTCCTGCTGACCCTCTTCACGCTGACGATGGGCGGCGCGATCTTCATCGCGGTCTTCAATGTGCGCGTGACCCTGCACGATTACATCGGCGCGATCAGCAAATATTTCGTGGCGGATGTGTCGGTGGATTTCGAGGCGCCGTATCGCCTGCACGAAATGGAGCAGGTCATGATGCAGGTGCCGGGCGTGGCGCGCGTGGAGGGCTGGCAATTTGTGAGCGGCGAGTTGCTGGACCCCGATGGGCAGGTGCTGGAAAACCTGAACATCTTTGCCCCGCCCGCGCACAGCGAATTGATCCAGCCGATTCTGGTGCAGGGACGCTGGATCGAACCCGGTGACGTGCGCAAGTTCGCGGTGAGCGAGGCCGTGTACAAGTATTATCCCGGGCTGGAGCCCGGCGATCTTGTGAAAGTGACCGTGTTAGGCAAGGAAGAGACCTGGGAGGTTGTCGGTATTTTCAAGTTCGTGGACCGTGAGGGCATGCTGGCCTACGCGCCGTACGAATATATTTCGCAAACGACGGATCTGGCGAACCGCGCTTTTATGTTTCGTTTGGTCACCGATCGGCACAGCCGCGCTGATCAGGATGCGAAGGCTGAGGAGTTGGACGCCTTTCTGCGCAGCAAGGGCTATAAGGTGCTTTCCGCGGAGGCGGGGAGCGCCTCGCTCGACATCGCGGTGGAGGGCCTTGATACGCTGGTGGTCTTCCTGCTCATCATGGCGGTGTTGACTGCCATTGTCGGCTCGATGGGGCTGACGGGCACGATGGGCATGAACGTGCTGGAGCGCACGCGCGAAATTGGAATCACACGCGCCATCGGCGCCGACGACCGCGCCGTGATGCGGACGGTGATCGCCGAGGGCGTGGTAATCGGGATGATCTCATTTGGGCTGGCGATCATTCTGTCCATCCCGTTTACGTACATGCTTTCGACGATCGTCAGCATGGCAGTCTTCGAAACACCGATCGAGGTCCATTTCACGTGGATGGGCTATGCCATCTGGCTGGGACTGGTGCTGGCGCTTTCGGCGGTGGCATCCATTGTCCCTGCGCGCAACGCCGCTTCGATGACGATTCGCGAGGTGCTGGCGTATGAGTAAGAGAGTAGAGAATAGAGAACAGAGAGTAGTAATTGGTAAATGGTAATTCGCCGTTCCAGGCAGAGGGTCGAGTAGGCCGAGTGCAAGTCGAGGCCGTACGAGACCCATGATCGAAGGATGATACCTACAGTGAGGCTTGATATGAAAAAACTAACCATTTTGATTTTTGTTCTGGCATTTGCTCTCGCGGCCTGCGGCGGGACTCCCGCGACCGAGGCGCCCGCCGTTCAAGCCACGCCCGCGCCTGCCAACGCGGTCATCGCGGAGGGACACATCGTCCCTGCGCAGGATGCGGCGCTGGCGTTCCAGGCGCGCGGCACGGTGACCGAGGTCAACGTGAAGATTGGGGACAAGGTCAAGGCAGGGGATGTCCTCGCCCGCCTCGGAGGTCGGAATGATGCGGCGTACGCGGCCGCACAACTCGAACTGGTCAGCGCACAGCAGGCCTTGCAGACCTTGAAGGATTCCGCCGATGCGGCGCGTGCGCAGGCTGCCCAGGCTTTGGACAAGGCCGAAGAAGCCCGCGACAAGGCCCAGGATTATTACGATTCGCTTTTCGAGCCGTATGAATATGACAAAATCGTCTACCAGAGCGTTGTCACACCGCTTGGTGTGAAACGCATTCCCAACCTGAAACATATAAAAGTGGACAAGGCTGATGATGAAACCATCTCGGATGGGGAGACCGACCTGGAACTCAAAAAGGCGCTTGTGGTGGAAGCCCAGCAAGCCTATGACCGCGTCAAAGACGGCCCCGATGTGGACCAGTTGGCCCTGCTGGAAGCGCGCCTGAACGCCGCCATCGCAGGCATGTCCGCGTTCGCGGTCACCGCGCCGTTCGATGGGACGGTGATGGATGTCAACGTGGCGGTGGGCAAACAGGCGGGACCTGAACTGTGGGCGGTGAAAATTGCGGACACGAGCGCGTGGTACGTGGAAACCAGCGACCTGACCGAACTCGAAGTCGTCAAGATCGCGGTGGGGCAGAAAGTAACCATCCTGCCCGACGCGCTCTCCGATGTGGAGATGACGGGTGTGGTCGAGTCCGTCAGTCAGGCATTCACCGCACAGGGCGGCGACATCCTCTACAAAGTGAAGATCAAAGTGGACGAGATTGATCCCCGCGTGTTGTGGGGCATGACGGTGGAAGTCACCTTCGAGCCGATGGAATGATCAACCGCGAAGCAC
>DYKX01000330.1 GCA_020722375.1 Anaerolinea thermophila | reverse complement strand
CGGAGGAGATCGTCCGCACCCTGGTCGGCTCGCTGGGGCTGGTCGCCGCCGTGCCATTGACCACGCTGATCGCGGCCTGGCTGGTGCGTAACAGTCCTCGCCTGGGGGAGTGGCGGCACTTTCTCGGCTCCGCAAACAGCGGCGGAGGACATCATCATTAAACCTTTCCAACGCAAATATCGCTAATCAGCGAATGACGCAAATTTTCAAGAAATATTCGCGCTATTCGCCCATCCGCGACATTCGCGTTGAAGTTACCCTGCAACCCTCGCCGACTCACGTGCGTATATGCCCATAACGGGGCGTATTGGAAATTTGCCCTACAAAGATTGCCCTTCATCACCACCCTCATCCACGAAAACAACTTTTACCGCAGCGGCGAAGGTTTGTCGGGTATCTACTTCGAGATAAACGGCGGCAGGAGAGGTGATCCGCTGCCCGCTCCGTGGAACCTCTCCGCGCCCGACCCCACCCGTTTGCGCGGGGCGGAGAAGCATGCTGCCATCTGGCAGGCTTACGAAGAACTGGTCGCCTACGCCGCCGCGAATCTCACGGTAGTTACGTCCGAAGATATTGTGGCAATGGCGAAATAATGTAACTGATGTTACGCACCGTCCCGAAGGTGTGGTTCTGAACTTGCTAAAGGGTAGGAATACGCTTGTCCCCATGGAATGTAACACTCCGTACAACGGGCTTCAGCCCGTTCTAGCAGGCTAAAGCCTGTTTTACACCACACCGCGTGACGCGGGCTTCAGTCCGTTCTGGCAGGCTGAAGCCTGTTTTACGCCATTATCTCTGGTGCACAATAGGTAAATGGCCAATCGTCTGCATTTTCTACCAGTCCGACTTTGACAGGGTTGTTGATGATGTAGGCGATGATACGCTCTAACTCCTTTTGGTCCCGGACTACGTGGTCATAACTTTCCTGGGCCTAAAATGGTCCACTGCGGCCTAAAATCTCATTACAAAATCGCACCGTGCATCCCTTGAGCAGGCGCAGGGCATGACTCAAAGCTGTACAATGTT
>DYKX01000329.1 GCA_020722375.1 Anaerolinea thermophila | reverse complement strand
TTCCCTGTGAACATGTTGTCCGCTATCGCAAGACTGAAGTATGTTTTCATGTTTGTTTTGGGAGTGCTGTCTATAACTGGTATATGGCTAGGTGCGTGTGGATCTTCACCGGATTTTGTCCGTGTAAACAACTGAATCGCAGATTGCCCTCTTAGGGCCGTGGACCCACGAATTTACGGCCGCAGGGTGGTTGTTGAATGAAATTCGTAGCGTCGTTTTATCGTCGAGATACGCTCTGCACTCAGAAATGTAAGCTTGGCTGTCGTGCACGTTCGCTATCAAGGTCTCGAAGCTATCATTGCGGTTAAGCGCCAACATGAAACCGCGTGCTTCCTCGTAGGTGTCCGCAAAGACACGAATGTAGGTGGCTGCATCGACCACGGATACCTCTACACTGCGGTTGCCGAACACTTTACGGAGCTCGGCAACTGCTTTCGTCGCTTTTTGTAGCTCTTCTAACATTCTTGTTGTTTCATGGGTGGAGGGAGGGGGTGGGGGGTTGATGACCCCCACCCCCCTGGTATGTTACGGGTTAGGAACTATCCGACCCTTGGGGCCGTGGACCCACGAGGTCACGGCTGGCGGATGGTCGTCGAATGAGATTCGGAGCGTGGTCTCGTCGTCGAGATAAGCTCGACACTCAGAAATGTATGCTCTGTTGTCTCGTGCGTCGGCGACGAAGGTCTCGAAACCCTCACTGCATTCGAGAGACCGCATGAAATCTCGCGCCTCTGCGTATGTCTTCGCGAAGACGCGGACGCAGATGCCGGTGTCCACCACCGTCACCTCCACGCTGCGGTCACCAAACGCTTTACGAAGTTCGACAACCGCTTTCGTTGTTTTCTCTAACTCTTCTAGTATTCTTTTGTTTTTCATGGGATGTGCTTCATTCCTATCCGCCGAGCTCCCGCGAGCGGGAGCTTCCATCTATCCCGCATTGAAGCATTAAGCCGGCGCCGAAGGCGCGCGGAGAAGCCCAAGCGGGAAGCCGAAGGCTGGGAAGCCGAAGGCTGGGAAGCCGAAGGCTG
>DYKX01000328.1 GCA_020722375.1 Anaerolinea thermophila | reverse complement strand
CGTGGTAACTCGTGCCGCAACCGATGAAATATAAATTCCGCGCATTCTTCATCTTCTCGACCAGCGCGTCCACTTCGCGGTTGCCGTTCAGCACGTGGAATAACTCACGCGCCACCTGACTCTGCTCGTGGATCTCCTTCAACATAAAATGCGGATACCCGCCCTTTTGCACCGCATCCATCGACTCCGTAACGGTCTCCGGCATTCGGACGATTGGCTTGCCGTCCTTGACAGACCGCAGTTCGACGTGGTCCGCCCATAGCGTGACGATCTCCCCGTCCTGCGGGCGGATCACTTCGCGCGTCAGCGGCAGAATGGATGGCAGGTCGGACGAGATGCAGGTGAAGCCGTCGCCGATGCCGACGACCATCCCCGAACCTTTTTTGAAGGCGTAGAGTTTATCGTCATTGGCGCGCCCGATGACAAAAGCATAATCGCCTTCGAGATCGCCATACGCCAGACGAATCGCATCAATGAATTCGTACCCGCGATGGATATATCTTTCGACGGCATGGACACACGTCTCGCCATCGTTCTGCGAGCGGACGGTCATACCCTCGGCGATGAACTGTTCGCGCAGTTCGACGTTGTTGACCACGTTGCCGTTGTGCGCCCCAACCATGTCGCCGTCCGAATCCAAATGCGGCTGGCTGTTGACCTGCGACGGCTCTCCGAATGTCGCCCAGCGCAATTGGGTAATACCGCGTTGCCCGCGCATTTCAGCGAAGTTATACTTGACCGCCACCTCCTCCACCTTGCCGACATCTTTCCGCAAATCAATCTTGCTCCCGTTCAACGCCGCCGCGCCGACCGAGTCGTAGCCGCGGTAGGTGAGTCGCTGGGCGGCCTCGATCAATGTAGGGCCAAGGACCTGTTCTTTGCCTGTAACGATACCGAAGATACCACACATGTTTTCCTCTTGGACTTCTAACAATTGCAGGGACGAGCAGCAATTGCCCGTCCCTGCAACATTTTACCATCCTGGAGAGTGTTCAGTTTACGCTTCCTTATCGTACCCCTCCGGCAGC
>DYKX01000327.1 GCA_020722375.1 Anaerolinea thermophila | reverse complement strand
GTACACAAGTACACATTGACTATGTACTTGTGTACGTGTCTACTTATTTACTTCAAACAAGGAGATTACTATGATTACTAACCTACGCGGCCGCGACCTGATCGGCGACCTCGATTTCAGCAAGGAGGAAGTCGAAACCGTTCTCGATGTGGCATTCGACCTGAAACGCAAACGCGCTCTCGGCGAACTTCATCCCTACCTGCGCGACAAGGTGCTGGCGATGCTGTTCTTCTTCTCGTCCACGCGCACGCGCGGCTCGTTCGAAGCGGGCATGGCGCAACTCGGTGGTCACGCCGCCTTCATCGAGAGCAAGTCCACGCAGATCGCGCACGGCGATACGCCCGTGGAAATCGGCGAAATTTTTGGCCGCTATTTCGACGGCATTGCCATCCGTCACGTGGACTGGAAAGTGGGCAATAAGTACATCAATGATGTGGCCAAGTATTCCCGCTCGCCCGTCCTCAACATGCAGTGCGAGGTTTACCATCCCTTCCAGTGCCTGGCCGACCTGATGACCATCATGGAGAAGAAGGGACGCGACCTCCGCAAAAAGAAGATTGTCGTCTCATGGGCGTACGCCGCTTCATACCAGAAGCCGATCTCGGTTCCCCAATCGTTGATTCTTCAAATGCCCCGCTTCGGCATGGACGTGGTGCTGGCTCATCCGCCTGAGTTCAAACTCATGCCCGACATCATGGACGCGGCGCGCGAACAGGCAAAGAAATATCACACCAGTTTCGAGGTCATGGATGATCCGCACGGGATGGAGAAAGCTTTCAAGGACGCGGACGTGGTCTATGCCAAGTCTTGGGGCGCGATGCTCACCACCGAGGATGCGGACGAAGGCGCGAAGATCATTGACAAGTACAAGGACTGGATCACCGACGCCAAGAAGATGAAAGCCGCCAAAGACGATGCCATCTACATGCACCCGCTGCCCGCAGACCGTGACGTTGAAGTTACCAGCGAGGTGATGGATGGTCCCCACTCGGTTGTGTTCGATCAAGCCGAGAACCGCCTGCACGCGCAGAA
>DYKX01000326.1 GCA_020722375.1 Anaerolinea thermophila | reverse complement strand
AGTCACTTCGGAAGTGACTGTCACGTTGTCGCACAGATTCTACACATGAGCCAAGAAAAATTCGTGTCAATTCGCGAAATTCGCGGCTGGTTTTCGCATCTGCTCTCTACGGGGAGACTCCGCGCTAAAGAAGTTCCGACTTTGAGAAGGCCATTGCTGGACGGGAAAATGCCCTGCAGGACCCGAAACCCAATGGAGTAAAATCAGAGAAGTTGTACCGCCAGGAGAATGATATTCGACAGAAGCGCGGACGGCGGTTTCATGCTATAGTGAAAGCAACCTGGAGCGTCATGGCGAACACACTAAAAAAACTCAAGGTCTTTCTCTGTCACGCCAGCGAGGACAAACCCATCGTGCGGGAGTTGTACGACCGCCTGCGCATGGACGGATTCGACCCGTGGCTGGACAGCGAATTGCTCGTGCCCGGCGAGAACTGGCCGCTCGAAATTCAGAAAGCGATGCGCGCCAGCCAGGCGGTGATTGTTTGTCTTTCGAAAATAGCAATTGTCAAAGAGGGGTACCTTCATACCGAGATCAAGACCGCGCAAACCCTTCAAATGGAAAAACCCGAGGGGACGATCTTCTTCATCCCCCTGCAACTGGAAGAATGTGACCTGCCGTTCAGCATGAGGGACATCCAATGGGGAAAATACTTCGAACCCGACGGCTACGAAAAACTGGTGAAAGCGCTCAACAAACGCGCCGGGCAGGTGAAGGCCGCGCAGGGAGTGATCAAGTCGAGGAACCGCCCTCACCCCCGTCCCCTCTCCCGAAATCGGGAGCCCCAAGGGGGTGCTTCGCGAAGGGGCGCCGAAGGCGGGGTGAGGGATGTCGTCCGCGGCGGTGACAACGCCGCCGTGATCGGCAGGGACGCCAACCAGGCGGTCATCGTTCCCGGCTCGGGGAACATAATCAATGTGACTTACGGCGCAGCAGCCCAGTTGCAAGAGACAACGGCGCAGCAATCCTCCCCCGGCGACCTCCCGCCCGGCTCGTACCTTCCCTTGCCGCGCAACCGAAACTTCACCGGCCG
>DYKX01000139.1 GCA_020722375.1 Anaerolinea thermophila | reverse complement strand
TCCGCTTGCCCCAGGCGGACTGGAAGTCCGCGATCCGATATTCGGATAGGGACTTCGCGGAGCGCGGACTTGAGTCCGCTTGCCCCAGGCGGACTGGAAGTCCGCGATCCGATATTCGGATAGGGACTTAAACCGATTGGAGACGGATGAAGAAGGATTTTAAGAAAACGACCCTCTTGAACGGCCTGACTGTTTTTCTGAAAGAAATTCACACCGCGCCGCTGGTCTCTTCGTGGATGTGGTACCGCGTCGGCTCGAAGGACGAGACCACGGGCAGGACGGGCATTTCCCATTGGGTGGAGCACATGCAGTTCAAAGGTACGCCGCAGTTCCCCGCGGGCGTCCTGGACCAGGCCATCTCACGCAATGGCGGCGTCTGGAACGCGTTCACCTTCATGGATTGGACCACTTATTTCGAGACCATGCCCGCCGATAAGATCGATCTCGGCCTGCGCCTCGAAGCCGACCGCATGGCGAACAGCGTCTTTCATTCCAAGGAAGTGGCTTCCGAGCGGACGGTCATCATCTCGGAACGCGAGGGGAGCGAAAACGAGCCGCTCTTCCGCCTCGGCGAGGCCCTGCAACACGCGGCCTTTCGCATCCACCCATATCATCATGAGATCATCGGCGACAAGGATGACCTGCGAACGATCACGCGCGATGAACTTTATCAGCATTACAAAACATTTTACGTGCCGAATAATGCCGTCATGGCGGTGGCAGGGGATTTCGACACCCGCTCCATGCTGGCGCGCATCCGCGAGTTGTTCGAGCCGATTCCCAGGGGCAAGACTCCGCCGAGGCTGGCGCGTCACGAGCCGCCGCAGGACGGGGAATTGACGTTGAACGTGGAAGGCCCCGGCGAAACAACCTACCTTCAAGTGGCTTACCGCTTCCCACCCGCCGCTCACCCGGACTTTTTCCCGTTGAGTGTGCTCGATAGTCTGCTGGCCGGGCCGAGCAACCTCAATATGTTCGGCGGTGGCATCTCGAACCGCACCTCGCGTCTTTACCGCGCCCTCGTGGAAAAGGAATACGCGGTCGGCATCTCTGGCGGCGCGAACGCCACGATCGACCCGTTCCTCTACACCTTCACCCTCACCGTCCACCCGAAGCGGAGGCCGCAGGAGGCGCTCGCCGCGTTGGACGCGGAGATCGAGCGCGTCCAGTCGGAACGCGTCACAAAAGCGGAGATCACGCGTGCCATCAAACAGGCGCGCGCCATCTTCGCCTACGGGAGCGAGAGCATCACCAATCAGGCTTTCTGGATGGGCTACTCGGAGATGTTTGCCAATTACAACTGGTTCCTGACCTATCTCGATAATCTGGCCTCCGTCACACCCGCGGACGTGCAACGCGTGGCGCGGGAATATTTCCGCCCGCAGACGCGCATCGTCGGGACCTACGTCCCGAAGGGCAATGGGAGGACGTCCAATGGCCGATAGAAAATTGCCGCTGGTCAGCCTGCCCGGCGCGGATGATATCCATCGCGAAATTCTGCCGAACGGCATCACCGTGCTCAGCCGCGCCAATTTCAACAGCCCATCTGTGGTCATTAGTGGTTACTTTGCCTCGGGCGCGCTTTTCGAGTCGGATAACAAACTCGGCCTGGCGGATTTTGCCTGCTCGGCGTTGATGCGCGGAACGGTTAAACGGGACATGCAACAGATCTTTGACGCGCTCGAATCGGTCGGGGCTGGCTTCGGCTACGACTCAGGCACGTACACTTCCAGTTTCAGCGGCCGTTCCCTCGCGGAAGATTTGCCCCTGTTATTGGATATCCTCTCCGAGACGATCCAGTTTCCTGCCTTCCCCACGGCTCAGGTCGAACGTCTGCGCGCCCAGTTGCTGACGGGACTCGCCATCCGCGCGCAGGATACCGCCGATATGTCAGACCTGGTCTTCAACGAGGTCCTGTTCGAGGGACATCCGTTCGCGCGTCCCGAGGACGGGTGGCCGCACACGATCCAATCCATCACCCGCAAGGATCTGCAGGAATTCCATCGCCGCACGTTTGGTCCGCGCGGGATGGTGATCGCGGTGGTCGGTGCGGTGGACCCGAAGCGGGCCGTGGACTTTGTCCAGCGCGCGCTCGGCGATTGGAAGAATCCCACACAGGCGGAGCGAGGCGAGATCCCCGATCAAAAGCCGCCGCGGAAGATGAAGCGACGTTTCCACAAGATTGCAGGGAAGAGTCAGAGTGATCTCGTGGTTGGGACGATTGGCCCGCGGCGGAAGGATCCTGAGTACCTGGCGGCTTCGCTGGGAAATTCCATCCTCGGGCAATTTGGCATGATGGGACGCATTGGGGAGGTGGTTCGCGAGAAGGCGGGATTGGCGTATTACGCTTCGAGCAGTCTGAGCGCGGGGACGGGGCCGGGGACGTGGAGTGTCTCGGCGGGCGTGAACCCGTCCAACGTCCAGAAAGCGGCGGATTTAATCGTCTCCGAGTTGAAGCGCTTCGTCCAGAAGGGAGTCACGAAGCAGGAACTGTTGGACAATCAGGCGAATTATATCGGGCGTCTGCCGCTCACGTTGGAATCCAATGGCGGCGTGGCGGGCGCATTGCTCAACATCGAGCGCAATGAATTGGGGCTGGATTATTACCGTCAGTACGCGGACAAGGTGCGTGCGGTGAAGCGGCAGGATGTGCAGGCCGCGGCTGAAAAATACATTGACCCCGAACGGCTGGTGATCGCCGTCGCAGGGCCCTGAGATGCCAGATGAAACTTGCCACTGGGATCGACCTGCTCGAAATTGACCGCCTGCGCGGCGCCATTGCCACGCACGGCGAACGGTTCCTGCAACGCGTCTTCACGGAGCAGGAACTGGCGGCCAACGCCAAAAAAGTGGAATCGCTCGCGGGGCGGTTCGCCGCGAAAGAGGCGGTGGCCAAGGCGCTCGGTTGTGGCATCGGCGATGTGGCGTGGAAGGAGATCGAGATCCTGCGCGCCGAATCGGGTGCGCCGCAACTTGTCCTGCACGGCGCGGCGGAGAGGCTGGCGCGCGAGCAGGGATTGACAACCTGGTCGCTGAGTTTGAGTCACAGTCAGAGCCACGCGGTGGCCGTGGCGGTGGCGATGGGGAATTAATCGTGGGGCGGGATGGTATCCTGCCGATCCACCATCCAAAATTAAACAGACATCCCGCAGTCTCCTGCGGGATGTCTGTTGCAAAAGGGGAAGCGATACGGCGGTAATAGTCCGCGGCCTGTTGAATTTTGGCGGCCAGGTTGGTCTTTGGGTTGTTGTCGAACCACAACATGCCGCGGTTCATGCGGACTCTCCATCGTCGAGGCGGGGGATCCAGAAGCGCAGCCAGTTCGATCCCTCGCGCATGGTGAATTGCGAGCCTTTGATCAGCGACTCCAACCCGCCTCCCGCGGACTTGAGGACGTTTCCCATTGAACGCGCGTTTTGAATCCGCCCGAAGATGCGCGTGCGGAAAAGTTCCAGCCACGGCAGGACGTTCTCGCTTTGGGAGGGATTCAGCGAAACGATCGGCCAGACATGCCGCGCCGGTCCGCGCAAGAAAAGCCAGCGCAGGGTGTCTTTGGCGTCGGAATCGGCTTCCTCCATGCGGCTGAGATCGTCCACCAGCAATACAACCGATTGACGGGATTTGTTGGCATGAGCCCACTCGCCGAGCGACAGGAGGAACTCCATCGCGTTTTTCTGGTAGGCCGCGAAGATGCCCGCGCAATGCGGGAACTCGTCGAAGCCTTTCCACTCTTCGGGATAGGCGGTGATCACGCCGAATTGGACCTCGCCCGGCTCGTGGAGTTCTGCGATGGCCCGCGCCACCAGTTGCAGGAAGGCTGTCTTGCCCGCGCCATCGTCCGCGGCGACCAGCAATGGGCCGGGGACGGGGTCGTGCAGGTTCAGCAGGATCGGAAGCGCGTCGTCGGCAATGCCGAGGAACAGGGCCTCGCGCGGCAGGGAGGGGAAGTCCGCCAGCGCCTCGCTCAGGGAGGGCAAAACCGGCCGAACGTCCGCGCCCGCCGCGTTGATTTCGGGCGCGAGTTCTGCCAGCGCTTCCAATGCCAGTGAGTAGGTATGCTTCCTGTCCATAATTAGAACACTTGTTCGATATTATAGGCCAGTTGGAGATTTTGTCAAGGGAGGAACGCGCCTGTTATTTGCTGTAGCAAAGTCGGAAGAATCTCAGCGCGAATGACGCAAATTTGCGAATGCGGCGAATAAAGCCCAGGAAAATTTTCGAAATTCGTCTATTCGCGCAATTCGCGTTCCAGAACTGAGGGTTTGTCAAGCGACTTTGCTACGGTAATACGTCTGCCAAAGTTGACGCACTCATCGAACCCTGCTATATTCCTCCTTATGAAGGAAAACAAACCATCCAGAGGCGTCTGGCAAAGTCTGCGTAACTGGTTTTTGCCCGGTCTTGGCATCAAACGATGGATGCTGGCGACGCTGGGGGGCATCACATTTTTGGGCGTCGGCCTCGCCATCCTCCTGCTCGATTTCTACAGGGCGGAATACACCAATGAAACCTTTCTCTCGATTCTGTCATACGTGTCCCTGCGATTTCTGCCGCGCATTTTGCGCGTGTTGATCTTTGGCGGAATCGGCATGGGAATCACGGCGTATGGGATTTGGGGACTGAACCGCGCCCTCCTGCGTCCGTTCATGCAACCCGGGCGGAACGTGCTGGACCAGGTGGCGGACTATAACCGACGCGCCCGCGGCCCTCGCGTGGTGGCGATTGGCGGCGGGCACGGACTCGCCAGCCTGTTGCGCGGCCTCAAGGAACACACCCGCAACCTGACGGCGGTCGTCACCGTGGCGGACGATGGCGGCTCCTCGGGACGTTTGCGCGAGAGCCTCGGCATCCTTCCGCCAGGGGACATCCGAAATTGTCTCGCCGCCCTTTCCAATGACGAGGCCATGCTGACGCAACTCTTCCAGTATCGTTTCAGCGGCGAGCCTGGCCTGGACGGTCACTCGTTTGGCAACCTGTTCATCACCGCGCTTTCCGACATCACGGGCAGTTTCGAGGAGGCCGTGGCCGAATCGGGCCGCGTACTCTCCGTGAGTGGGCGCGTCCTGCCCTCGACCCTGCACGATGTAAGGCTGGTGGCGGATATCCAATTGCCCGACACGGCCAATGAAGTCCGCGTGAAAGGGGAGAGCAATATCCCAGCCGTCGCGGGCCGCGTCCGCCGCGTCTGGCTCGAACCGAACGACGCGCCCGCCTTCCCTCCCGCGCTGAAAGCCATCCTGAATGCCGATCTGATCGTGGTCGGCCCGGGCAGTCTTTACACCAGCCTCCTTCCCAACCTGCTTGTGCGTGACCTGATGGCGGCGGTCCATTCCAGCCACGCCATCAAGATCTTCGTCTGCAACATCGCCACGCAGACGGGCGAGACCGACCAATATTCCTGCTATGACCACGTCCGCGCGCTGGAAGAGCACATCGGCGAGGACTTGTTCGACGTGGTGCTCTGCAACGACAACTACTCCGTTTCGCTTCCCGCAGAGACCGAGTGGGTGCGCGCCGACCAACGCACGCTGGCCGACACCCGCGCCTATTGCGCCGACCTGCTGGACGAGGATCATCCCTGGCGTCACGACGCGGGCAAACTGGGCGAGACGATCATGAACCTGTTCTTTGAGCGCACGGGACCCTTGAGGTAGAGATGACAAATTATGTCACAGGCAGGTTCGAGTAAATAGTAGAATACGCTGTTTGAATAAACAGATTGGTTCAAGACGATGACACCATCACCTTTGATCTGGCGACCACGCTTTCGTTATATCGTTTTTGGAATTTATATTTTGATCGGGGGTTTGTTAAGCGCGCTGGGCATCATTTTTTTGTCATCACCTCTTGCTGTACTGGTCTTAATAGGAATTGGAGAAATCGGAAAATTTTTATCGTTTGGAATGAGATTCAACAGCACTGCAAATGTTAGACTTCGAAATGCAGTCTACATAAAACCAGTTGTATTTATCGTTGCAGTACTGATAACAGTTTCGTCGGTAATGTTTCTGGAATTATTCTGTTTACTTAAATCCTATACGGTTTGCCAAAGGAACTCATGGATTTTAGGATCTTTCGTTGGCTTCTGGATGCTTCTTGGGTATTTGCTTCAAAATTTGATGATATGGCTTACCCGAAACAGAATACAACGGAAGTGATTTTTTAGATGAATACCCGTTAACACTTCCTTAACAGCATCTGTTCTTCCCTGTGATATATTCCCTGCCATGTCCGAAAGCATTCTCATCGTCGAAGACGAACCCGCTCTGCAAGATACCCTCGCCTACAACCTGAAAAAGGAGGGCTACACCGTCGAGGCTGTGGGAGATGGCCGCGCCGCGCTTGAATCTGCGCGGAAACTCAAGCCCGACCTGATCGTGCTCGACATCATGCTCCCCGAAATGGACGGCTTCGAGGTGGCGCGCATCCTTCGCAAGGAGATGACCTCCGCCA
>DYKX01000138.1 GCA_020722375.1 Anaerolinea thermophila | reverse complement strand
CGAAGGTGGAGTTGGTGGGAGACCTGACTTTCGAGGAGACGAGGAGGAGACCTGACATGTCTCATGCGCGACTCGGTCAATCATGGCGATTGCGTGGACATGGGTCACGGTTTATCGGACTTCTGAGGAGACATGTCAGGTCTTAACCAGTTATCCAGTTTTGGGCGGGTTCATTGTAATCGAGAGGCGCCCTGCCGAAGGTGGCGTTGGTGGGAGACCTGACTTTCGAGGAGACGAGGAGGAGACCTGCCGAAGGTGTCTCACCCGCGACTCGGTCAATCAAGGCGATCGCGCGGACATGGGTCACGGTTTGTCGGACTCCTGTGGAGACATGTCAGGTCTTAACAGCGGTCTATCCAAACCAGTCATTTCGACTCAACCATTCTCCTCGTAATCAAAATCAATCCTGGGTTGGATTTCCTGGTGAAGGCAAATGAATCCTTCCCGTCCGCCGAATAATTCCATTACCTTGTCGCGTTTCAGGCGCGTGACGTAATTGGCGAGTAGTTCGTGATAGGAGGTGTACGGCCAGTCGCGGAAGTCGTCCACGAATTTGTGCTTTTGTGGATTCTGATGGATGTAAACGATCAAGCGCAGGAGGTAGGATTCGTCCGTCACCCAAATCCGCTCGAAGGGACGCTCGAATAGCGCGCCGCTTCTTCCTGTCGCGTTGTTGAGTCCGCGGGAGTAGGCATTGAAGAAGTTGGCAAAATACTGGCTTGGGTCTTTGAGTTCGAGTCCCGCTAGTTCTTCTTTGTCCTTGATACGAGTGGATACATGGAAGTGATTTCTCATCAAGCCGAACGCGTAAGTGTCCGCGATTTGAAATGTATGTTTCCACCAAAGTTCCATGAAGTAGGTGTAATTCCGCTGTTGCGGAAAGATGTTCTCGTGGTTGTTGCCGCGATTGAAGATGTGATAGAACTTTCCGTATTCCAGCGGGATGGGGTTGGTGGACATGGAAGGATTTTACTACTGTTGAGGAGGAGACCTGACATGTCTCCGCGAAAGTCCGATGATCGCGACCTGCGTCCACGCAATGGTTCTGGTTAATCGCGGCGCGGATGAGACATGTCAGGTCTTTACTATTCCAAGAGTACTTTTATTTTGGTGAGATTCTCTTTACCGTAGCTTCGTCCGCGAACAGGGCAATGACAATGTTGGTATCCAGCAGGCATTTACCACTCATTGTCATCCACCTGCTCACACCCTTGCTCGATGGATTCTTTTATCGCTTTCACATCGGCCTGCGGGATGGTTCCCGCAAATCGCAATAATTGAACGCCAGTAACCCCCTGTGGGGTGAATACGACCAATGCGCGTGTAAACTCAAGAACCCGCCATTGAAGTTCTTTGGGGAGGTTCTTCATTTGCTCGATCACTTTTTCAACGATAGGAATGTCCATTCAACATCACCCCATTCTGTGACGGGTCGTGGACAAGCAAACCGTCCTCGATCGTGTTGGACGGGAGGCCGGCCGCGGGTCCGGAGGGAAGCGGGTCGTCATCCCTTGCAAACATGAAGGGAGGAGCGACAAATGGCACAGTTGCCAAACCCGTCTTTGAGCAATATAATCTGTCGGACAAGGAGAATGTCCACTGGATACGCATCGCATCACCCAGCCATTGGATGACGGGAACAACCCGGCGACTCACCGGCAGTTGCAGGCTGGCACGACACTCTCCCAACGCTACCTGATCCAGGAAGTGATCGGCGTGGGCGGCATGGGGTCGGTGTATCGCGCCCGCGACCTGCACTTCCCCAACGTGGTGAAACTGGTGGCGGTGAAGGAAATGATCAACCTCGCGCCCGACCCGCTCGTGCGCCAGACCATCGTCCAGAATTTCGAGCGCGAAGCCAACCTGCTGGCCACGCTCAACCACCCGTCCATCCCGCGCATCTATGACTATTTTTCGCAGGACGATCGTTCCTACCTCGTTTTGGAATTCATCCACGGCAAGGACCTCGAAGCCATCATCTCCGACACGGACGGTTTCCTGCCCGAAGAGCAGGTGTTGGCGTGGGGCATCGAACTGTGCGACGTGCTCGATTACCTTCACGGGCACAAGCCCGACCCGATCATCTTCCGCGATATGAAGCCCTCCAACGTGATGATCAACCATAACGGAGACGTGATCCTGGTGGACTTCGGCATCGCCAAGACGTTCCAGACGGGGGTGAAGGGGACGATGATTGGCACCGAGGGCTATTCCCCGCCCGAACAGTATCGCGGCGACGCGACCCCGCTGGCGGACATCTACGCCCTGGGCGCCACCCTCCACCACGCGTTGACACGCCGCGACCCGCGTCTCGAACCGCCGTTCTCGTTTGCCGAGCGTCCCATCCGCAAGTTGAATCCTGCGGTCTCTCCTGAACTGGAGGCGGTCATTGCCACCGCGCTGCAATACAACGTGGAGGAACGCTACCCCTCCGCGTCGGACATGAAGGAAGCCTTGATGAACGCCGGGCGGAAAACGGGCATACTCTCACGCATGCCCGCCACCAACGTGCAAGCCAACGGGGTGAAACCGCTGTGGACCTTTACCTGCGAAGACGAGATCCGCGGCACGCCCGCCATCCACCAGGGGACGCTCTTCGTCGGTTCGTATGACAATAATCTCTATGCGCTCAACGCGGCCGACGGGAAATTCCTCTGGAAATATCCCACCGACGGTGGAGTGGTCTCGCGGCCGGCGGTCTACGAGGGCAACGTCTACTTCGGCTCGGAGGACAGGCGCCTGCACGTGGTCGGTGCGCGTTCGGGCAAGGTGGTCTGGACCTACTACACCGACGGCCCCGTCCGCTCCTCGCCGCGCATTGCCGAGGGACACATCTTTATCGGTTCGGACGATCACCATCTGCACGCGGTCAATGTAAACACCGGCCGCGCCGCCTGGAGATTCGAAACATCCTCCTCCATCCGCTCGACGCCGTTCGTTGCCAACGAACTCGTGTACGTCGGCAACGAAAGCGGGGATTTCTACACCATTGATTTCCGCGGCGAAATGAAATGGCGCTTCCAGGCCAAGCGCGCCATCACATCCTCCCCCATCGTGGCTGGGCAGTCGGTCTACTTCGGCTCCATGGACAGCACGCTCTACGCCCTGGATGCGCGGAACGGCTGGATCCTGTGGCGATACCGTTTGGGGAAGAGTTCCATCGTCTCGCCTGCGGTGGTGGAGAATATCATCATCACTGGCGCGGCGGATGGGTTCATCTATGCCCTCGAAACCCAAAGCGCCCGCGAGTTGTGGCGCTTCCGCACCGAGCACCAGGTGAGCGGTTCGCCCGCCATTTACAAGGATTCCGTCTACTGCGGGTCGGCGGACGGACAGATCTACTGCCTCGAATATCGAACTGGACGCCTGCGCTGGAAATTTGCCACCAAAGGCCCCATCACTGGTTCACCGCTCGTATACGATGATATCGTTTACATCGGCTCCACCGACCATCAAATGTATGCCTTGCTCGCCTAGAAGGAGTCCGCCGTGCTTGATTTTTTCCGCAAGTTATTCAGTAAGCCAGCCCCGCGTCAAGATAATGCTATTACTGCCCCACTGGATGAACAACAGATCCAGTCCATCATCAGCGGTCCCGGCGTGCGCTCCGATATTCAGCAACTCCTTTCAGCCTGTGGACAGTCCGTGGGCAAACAGCGTGACCTGAACGAAGACAGCCTGTTGACCGTCACTACCACGATCGCGGGCAACAGCGGCAACACACCGTTCGGCCTGTACATCGTGGCCGACGGCATGGGCGGGCATCAATTCGGCGAAGTGGCGAGCAACACCGCCATCCGCACGGTGGCGGGGAGCATCCTGCGAAAATTCCATCCTTATCTGTTCAACCTGAAGCCTGAACCCCTGGACGAATCGTTGCAGGAGATCATCCTTGCGGCAGTGGGGGAAGCCCAGAAGACGATCCAGCGCGAGGCGCCCGGCAGCGGCACCACCCTCACCGCCGCGTTGATCCTCGGCCAGCAGGTGACCATTGCCCACGTGGGCGACAGCCGCGCCTACATGGTCTACGCGGACGGACGCATCGAAACGATCACGCGGGACCATTCGCTGGTGAAACGCCTCGAGGAACTCGGTCACATCAGCCCGGACGAGGCCGCCAACTACCCGCATCGAAACGTACTCTATCGCGCCCTCGGACAGGGCGAAGGACTCGAGCCCGACATCTTTACGATCCCCTTCCCCAGCGCGGGGACTCTCATGCTGTGCAGTGACGGCCTGTGGGGCGTGGTCTCAGACCAGGAAATGGCGCGCGCCATACGCGAGGCGCCCACCCTGCAACGCGCCTGCCAGAGCATGGTCGCATCGGCCAACGCCGCAGGCGGCCCGGATAATATTAGCGTGATACTGGTCCAACTACTGGGATAGATTCCATGACTCCGACACCGGATTACTACGCTATTCTTGGCATTTTACGGGATGCAGCCCCCGAGCAGATCAAGCGGGCCTACATTGAGGCCGCGCAGCGCCTGCATCCCGATAAAAACCAGGCCCCCGGTGAAACGGAGATCTTCCTCGAAGTCCAGCAGGCCTACGAGACGCTTTCCAACCCGAAACGACGCAAGGCCTACGATGCGACGCTTCCAAAGGAAGAAACACCCGACAGTCCCATCGTTCACGAAATTTTATACAGCCGTCCTCACCTCGTCCGTTTGGATGAGGCGCAATTGATGTACGTGCTGGTGAATCTACGCGCCCGCCGCGAGGAAGAGGCATTCCCCGTCCCGCCGCTGAACGTTTGTCTGGTGCTGGACCGCTCCACGTCCATGAAAGACGCGAAGATGGACCTGCTCAAGGCGGCCGCCATCCAATTCCTGCGTGACCTGCGCGCGGAGGACATTTTCAGCATGGTCGCGTTCAGCGATCGAGCCGATGTCATCATCCCCGCTTCCTATCGAAACGACCGCCTGAAACTCGAATCGCGCATCCGCGACATTCACGCGGGCGGCGCGACGGAATTGTTTCAGGGACTGCAAAGCGGCCTGGACGAAGTCCGCCGCGGACGGGACGCGCGGCGCGTCAACCAGATCATCCTGCTCACCGACGGTCATACCTACGGAGATGAGGAAGCCTGTCTCAAACTCGCGGAACAGGCCTCGCGCGAGGAAATTGGCATCAGCGTCATGGGCATTGGCTCCGATTGGAATGACACCTTCCTCGATCAGGTGGCGGGGCGCACCGGCAATACCAGTCATTACATCGCGCGCCCACAGGACATCCAGAAATTACTGGCCGAAAAATTCCACGAACTGACGCGCGTCCTGGCCGAGGAAGTCACGCTGGAAGGGTCGCTTGCGGAAGGCGTCCAGGTGAATTACGCGTTCCGCACCCAGCCCGAAAGCGGTCCGCTTTCATTCGATCAAACCATGCGGCTGGGAGCCATTCTGCGGGAGACCGGCCTGAGCGTATTGTTCGAATTTCTGGTGCAACCCTCCGCCCTTCAAAAAGACCACACGCTCCTGCTGAATGGCACATTGAAGATCGCCATGGCAACGCGTCCCACACCCGTTCCCCCCATCCGCATCCGAATCGAGACGGCGGTCGCCGTTGAACCCGCCACCACCCTGCCTCCGCCGGCCATCCTGCAGGCGCTCTCGCGGTTGACGCTCTATCGAATGCAGGAACGCGCCCGCAATGAAACACAGGCGGGTGAATTCGACAAGGCCACCCGTTCGCTGAAAAATCTGGCCGCCCACCTGCTGGAGCAGGGACATCGCGGCCTGGCACACACCGTTTTACTGGAAGCCGAAAACCTTCAGAGTAAACACACCTTTTCGCTCAGCGGTGAAAAGGAGATCAAATATGCGACTCGCGCGTTATTCATGCAAGAGGGAGATGTTCCCGCATGATCCTTTGTAAAAACTGCCTGCACAAAAACCCACCGGGCGCCATCTTCTGCGCAGAGTGCGGCGCGCAACTGACCGCCGGTGAAACTGCCACCCAGTCCATCCACACCGACAAGGTCGCACCCGCCACAAGCAAGGGGACGCCCATTACCATCCCCAAACCCATCACCGACAACGCCTGGGCTTCCCTGCACCTGATGGACAGTGGTCAGATTCTTTCGCTGGCTGACCGTAACGAATACACCCTGGGACGTCTCAGCGAAGGCCAACCGGTCGTCCCAGACTTGGACCTGTCGCCGCATCAGGCCTACGCCGCGGGCGTGTCGCGCATCCACGCGCTGATCAAACGGGACGGCAAACGCGTCGCCATCATGGACCTCGGGTCGTCCAACGGCACCTACGTAAACGGCAAGCGACTGACGCCGAACAGCGAGCGTCTGCTCAACCACGGCGACGTGGTGGCGCTTGGAAAATTCAAATTCCAGATTCTGCTCCACTAACCAACCCTGAAAGGGAATCTCATGCCTCACATTATTTTGCTCCACATTGCCGGTGAAGAGCCGATCGCGGGCGAAGTGGAGGAATTGCCCAAATCCAGCGACACGAACATCACGGTCATCAACCCGCGTCGC
>DYKX01000325.1 GCA_020722375.1 Anaerolinea thermophila | reverse complement strand
GTGGGAGCCGCCTCCGCTGTCCCCTGCTTTACCAGGGTTGTCTAAAATCTACGGCCTTTTTTTCGGGGTTGGAGGATAGTAGGGATGGGTTCTGAACTCGCCGCAATGCGCATCAGGCGATTGAGGCTCTCCGTGCGGCTCACGCCGACGGGTTCAAGTGGGTTGTGGAGGCCGACATTCAAGCCTGCTTCGTCAACATCCCCCACGACCTCATCCTCAATCGCATCGCCGAACGGGTGGCAGACGGGAACATTCTGCGCCTCATCCGTGAGTTTCTCTCGGCTGGCGCGTTGGAGGGGTTCGAATTTCACCCTACCACGTCCGGCACGCCGCAAGGCGGGGTCATTTCGCCGCTTCTGGCGAATATCGTCCTCGACCTGCTCGACCAACGCCTGACACAATCCGGCCTGCGCTTCGTGCGCTATGCCGACGATTTCGTGGTCTTGTGCCGCTCACACGCTCTGGCTAAACAAGCCCTGGCTTTCGTGGATACCGTTCTGCGTTCCGAGTTGGGTCTCTCCCTGTCTCCATCCAAAATGAAGATTGTATCCTTCCTCAAAGGGTTCGACTTCCTCGGCTTTCATGTTTCCAAACGCAGGATTTCCATCCGCGAAAAGTCCATCGAGAAACTCAAAGCGCGGGTACGCCTGCTCACCACTCGCTCGCACAATCTCTGCCAGGAAGTCTTTCGAGAACTCAACCGCGTTCTCATCGGGTTTGCCCATTACTTCGCCGCTCCCTTTGCCTCGGTCGCTGACCAATTCAGGTTACTCGACCATTGGATACGCGCCAGAATTCGCTCCATGAAATTCAAGGGCATCTCGCGCGGGTATAATCGTCGTTGGCCTAACAAACTCATCGTTCACCTGGGTTTGGTCTCTCTCTACGGGCTTCAGACTTAGCGTTCCGGGATGTTCCCTCATTTAGGGCAAGGCGGCGGGGGTCGCCCGGTAGCGGGCGGTGTCCTGAGCTTGTCGAAGGGAAAGCCACATAAGCGCAGCAATCCCTGTGGGACGCCGGTAAATCTTGCCCTGAGCTTGTCGA
>DYKX01000324.1 GCA_020722375.1 Anaerolinea thermophila | reverse complement strand
CACGTACACAAGTAGACACGTACACAAGTAGACACGTACACAAGTACACATGGAACTTGAAACTTGAAACCTGAAACTTTTCTTCTTCACATCACCCAAAATTCCGCGTGGGAAACCGCACAAAAGAACGGCTTCTACACCGCTCCGTCCCTCGAGACCGAGGGCTTCATCCACTGTTCCACGCCCGCGCAAGTCGTCGCGACCGCGGAACGGTTCTACGCGGGCCAGCGCGGACTGGTCCTGCTGGTCATCGATTCGGAGCGGGTACAGGCAGAGGTCAAATATGAAGCGGGGAGCGACAAACCTGATGAACTGTTTCCGCACATCTACGGGACTCTCAACCTCGACGCGGTGACGCGCGTCCTCGATTTCGCCTCCGACCCGACGGGGAAGTGGGTCCTGCCTCCGTTATGACGAATCGCATCTCGATCCGCCCCGCGCGTCCCGATGACGCGCCCCTCGCCGCGGCCATCCTCCATCTCTCGCTGGGTGCGTTTGCAGATTACCTTTTTGATGCGGATGCGCGCGCCGCCGAACTGGCGTTCATGCGTCTGTTCGCGTTCGACGCGGGACGGTTTGGTTATCGCCTCGCCTCCGTCGCGGAGTTGAATCATCATCCGCTTGGACTGCTCCTTGCCTTTCCCGCCTCGAAGATGACGCGTTTGAATCTGTCAGTCGTCAAATATTTGCCGCGCGCCCTCGGCTGGAACATGTTCGGATTTATCGCGCGTTCCCTCGCATTCTCGAACATCAAGGAGGCCGAAGCGGACGAGTACTATGTCAGCAACATTGGTGTCCTGCCCGCTGCGCAGGGGCAGGGACTCGGCAAGCGCCTCTTGCACCACGCCGACGAACAAGCGCGCGCTCTCGGACTGAAAAAAGTCTCGCTGATGGTTGCGCTCGAAAATCATATCGCCCAGCGACTGTACAAACGCAACGGCTTCCACATCGTTTTCACAAGGCATGACAAGAATCCGCTTGCAAGTTATCATCGGATGGTGAAAACTATTGCGTAATGCGTATTGCGTAATGCGTATTGCGTAAT
>DYKX01000323.1 GCA_020722375.1 Anaerolinea thermophila | reverse complement strand
GTTTTCGTGAAATCGGACACATTTATCCGTTTTACGCAAAAAAAGAGCGGGTATGACCCGCTCTCGATTAGCGCCAAAACGCCGGCAGGAAAATGCGGATCAGCACATCCGCCAGCAAGCCGAGCATGAAGAGCGAACCGAATTTGCGGTTGTTGTAAAAGGCGTATCCCACGAAATACAGCGGCCAGCCAATCTGCCCTTCGGGAGGGGTCTGCGGTTTGGGTTTCAGGAAGATCGGATAGATTTTCAGGAAAGCCGGCAGCGCCAGGAAGACGATCAGCAAGACCGGCGTGAAGAATTTCGCCGCAATCAGGTACAGGGTGATGAAATAGGGAGCGATCATCATCCCCAGCACGGCATAGCGGGAGGCTTTTTCGCCGATGACGACTGGCAGGGTATGGATACCCTTTTGCTTATCCATGTCTAGTTTGTCAATATGTTTGCCGAAGATGACCGTCGTCACCCCCAGCACATATGGCAGGCTTGCGATCACGACAAACCAGTTCCATTGCTGTGCAAGGACGTAGTACCCGCCGCCGATCATCAGCGGCCCCCAGACAATCAGCACCGCGATCTCGCCCATTGCCATCCCTTTGAGCGGCCAGGTGTAGAACAGCAGGAAGAACGCGCCCAGGCCGAGCAAGACCCAGGCTGTTGAGCTGAATTCTGTGTTCCAGATCAGATACAGGCCCAAAACCAGGGCGATCAGGGCGGTGACGGCGAAATAGGTCAGGTGCTGGCGGCGGGTCATCAAGCCTTTGGCGATGGGTTGGGCGCCGTAGATATTACGGAAGTAGTTGTCCTTGTCCACGCCGCGCACGTAATCGGTGAAGTCGTTGAAGATGTTGTTTGCCGCATGCGCCATGATGAGACCGAGCGCGAGGGCAAGCCAGGGGGCGAAACTGAACGCGCCGTCGCGCCAGGCGAAAAGTCCCGCGAGAGCCGCTGAGATGAAGGTCATCACCAGCACTGCCGCGCGGGTGGAGATCAGCCACTTCGAGATCACGTCGAGGCGATCCCATTCCTCCTTGGTGACATCGGGGAT
>DYKX01000322.1 GCA_020722375.1 Anaerolinea thermophila | reverse complement strand
ACGAAACCCATGACCCTCATGGCATCTGCAAGATTCGGGTTGCGGTAATCCGTGATGCCGGGGCGGCCGAAGTTTTCCAGGGTGACGGCGCCGAACGGTCCGCCCGGATTGATGATTTCGATTCGATCATCGAACCAATGGACACGGACCGGCGCGTTGGTGTTTTCGTAGGTGCGATGCATGACCGCATTACGAATCAATTGCTGAAGCGCCACCCGCGGATAGGGCCTGGTGCGCACTTCTCGATCGGTTGTTGTGATGTCGACCGCACTGCGATTATGCGCATCGATTTTTTCGTCTATGCGACGCAAAACCTGCCCGAGTGCACCATCGATAAGAGCTTCATCCTGGATCGGATCGGTCATTTCTGTTCCGGCGATACGAAGGAATTGGATATAAGCGCCGGGAATCCAATCCCGCGGCGACACGCCCAGAACCAGAACGCCCAGAATCGTTGGCGTAGGATCTTCCACGAAACCGATCATCCGACAAGATGCCAGCTTTTCTTCGTAAGATCGGTCATTGGTTGCCAGGATATCGGGGGCTACTGCACTGGGGAGATATTCCTGCTCGAACAGCACGCGACTTAGAGCCGATAGACCGCAAGAAGGCAGCGGCTGCACGTCGAACGGGATGTCTCGATATCGACGCCTTTCGTTTAAAATCCGCTCCTCTTGGGCGGTGGCCACGGACCTGCGAGGTCCGATGCGAATCCATATTCTTCCTTTGCATCTGACAGGCGGAGCGTCTGAAGGCTGGACGGCAACCACCGCCATTTCGGCACCTCTGAGGGTGCGTTTTTCGACGACGATTGAAGGCGGAGGCAGGGTGTTGCCGTCAGTTCTGATGTCGGAGAGGGTACGCAACAGTTCATCCGTGATACTCAAATTGGAGGGAGTACCGTCGTCCCTCGCCCCCACGAAAAGAACTCCGGCTTTTCGATGGTCGGGCAAATCGTTCGCAAAAGCGCAAACTGCCTGTCGTCCTTTCTCCGGGGCGTCACCCTTCCAGGACTCCTTACGCTCGGCAAGGTCCGATTCGATATCG
>DYKX01000007.1:31511-35167 GCA_020722375.1 Anaerolinea thermophila | reverse complement strand
TTTATGCGCCAGCCGCTTCCTTGTGCTGACGTACCAACTCGCGGCGGAGAATCTTGCCAACCGTCGTCTTCGGCAGTTCGGAGCGGAACTCATAGTGGGTGGGGACCTTGTAGGCGGCCAGCCGTTCCTTGCAGAAGGCTTTGAGTTCATCCTCGGTGGCAGTTTCGCCCGGCTTCAACACGATCCACGCTTTGACCGTCTCGCCGCGATACGGGTCGGGGATGCCCGCCACGCCCACGTCCATCACCTTGGGATGCGCCGCCAGCACTTCCTCCACTTCGCGCGGCCAGACCTGGTATCCGCCCGGCTTGATCAGTTCCTTCTTGCGGTCCACGATGTAGAAGTAGCCGTCTTCGTCCATGCGTCCGATGTCGCCGGTGAACAGCCAGGTTTTGCCGTCCTTCAACTTACGGAGTGCGTTGGCGGTTTCGGTCGGCATGTTGTGATAGCCCTTCATCACCTGCGGGCCGTTGATCACGATCTCGCCAATCTCGCCGACGGGCATTTCGGTCTCGCCGTCATCGAGGCTGATGATCTTGCAGTCCACATCGGGCAGGGGCATGCCCACGGAGCCAGTTTTGTTCACGCCGTTGAGCGGGTTGCAGTGCGTGGCGGTTGGCGCTTCGGACATGCCGTATCCCTCGAACACTTTTCCGCCGCTCAACCGTTCGAAGGTTTCCTTGGTTTCACGCATCAGCGGCGCGGAACCTGAAATGCAGGCCTTGATGGAGCGCAGGCTGATCTTCCCTGCCTTCACTTCGGGATGGTTGTTGATGGCATTGTAGAGTGTCGGCACGCCGGGGAAGATGGTCGGGTTGTACTTGTGGATGTTCTCCAGCACATCGGGGATGTCGCGCGCATTCGGAATCATCACCATGCTGGCGCCCGCCGACATGGCAAAGAGCATCCCCGCCACCATGCCATAGACGTGGAAGAGCGGAATGGCCATCAGCACCGTCTCTTTGCCTTCCTCGATGTTGGCCATCCAATTTTTGATCTGCAACGTATCCGCCAGCACGTTGAAGTGCGTGGCGACCGCGGCCTTCGAGACGCCCGTCGTGCCGCCGCTGTATTGGAACATGGCGGTGTCGTCCGAGCCGATGTCCAGTTTGGGACGCGGCGTGCTGGCATGTTTCGCCAGCAAATCCTGGAGCCAGATGTCGCCCTCCGCCAATCCGCCTTCGATGCGGAATCCCGCTTTCTTTTCCTTCGCCAGCGTGAACAGGACGCGCAGAAGGGGTGGGAGTCCCTCTTTGATGTTCGTCACGATCAACTTCTTGATCTTGGTCTTGGGTTGCGCGGTCTTGATGGTCTTGTAGAAATTGGTCATCACGAACATGATCTCCACCCCTGAGTCGTTGGCCTGATACTCGATTTCGGGCGGCGTGTACAGCGGATTGGTCGCCACCACCACGCCGCCCGCTTTCAGGATGCCGAAATAAGCCATCACGAACTGAGGCGTGTTCGGCATGAAGATTCCCACGCGGTCACCCTTCTTCACGCCCATCGCCACCAATGCCCCCGCGATGTGGTCGGAGATGGCGTTCATCTCCTTGTACGAGATGACCGCGCCCTTAAAAATGGTACAGGCGCGATCAGGGTATTTCTGGGCGCTTTGATCCAGGAACTGGAACACCGGCCCTTTGGGATATTCAATTGATGCTGGCACCCCTTTGTCATAATTCTTGACCCACGGTCTGTCGCTCATATCAGCCTCTTCTCCTTTGGGTAGATGGGTGATTGTATTCTTAGTATATACATGAAAAAATTAAAAGTCAATCCGTTTGTGGACGAATTTAAAAATCTCCTCGACTGTGTCGTCTTTGACGAGGAACCACTGGATGGACTCGTCGGTGGGCTTGAACCAGTTCGCCTGCCTGCGGACGAACGCCCGCGTGGCGCGTCGTATCTGGACCTTGGCGGCGTCCTCCGTCAATTGGCCTTTGACCACGCCCACGCATTCGCGGTACCCGATTCCCGTCATGGACGGCAGGTCGGGCGAATAGCCTTTTTCCAGCAAGCCGCGCACCTCGTCCACAAAACCTGCCGCGAACATCCCTTCGATGCGCGCGTCCACGCGGGCGTACAGTTCCTGGCGCGGACGCGTCAGCCCGATGGTGATGAGGTGATAGGGCGAGTCGGTTTGCCCGCGTTGCTCGGAGAATTTTCGTCCCGTGGAGAGAATCACTTCCAGCGCGCGGATCGTCCGACGCACGTTACGCGCGTCGATTTTCGCGGCCGCCTCGGGGTCGAGCGATGCGAGTCTGTCGTGTAGCCAGTTCGGGCCTCGCGCCTCTTCCAGTTTCTCCAACTCATCCCTGAGCCGCGCGTCAGGCTGCACCTCCGGCGGAGACCATCCCTGCGTGACCGCGCGAACGTATTGACCCGTGCCGCCGACCAAAAATGGGAGACGTCCCCGTGCGTGGATTTTGGCAATGATCCGCCGCGCCTCCTGCTGAAACTGCGCCAGCGACCAGGTCTCGTCGGGATTTGCCACGTCAATGAGATGATGTGGGACGCGCGCCTGCTCCTCACGCGTGGGCTTGGCCGTGCCGATGTCCATGCCGCGGTAAAACAGACGCGAATCCGCGCTGACGATCTCGCCGTTGAGGCGCTCCGCCAGTTGGATGGCGATCTCGGTCTTGCCGACGGCTGTCGGGCCGACGAGGAGGATGAGAGGAGGGAGGGACATGGTCTTCCAGTGTTACTGTGAAGACCTGACATGTCTCATCGTGGCGCGCGTCAATCACAGCCATTGCGCGGACAGCGGCGCGGATCGAGAATGGTTCTGTGGAGACATGTCAGGTCTCAGAGTGTTGTCATTCATTCTGATTATACCCATTCAAATTTTTTTAGCGTATAATTTCACCAACCCAATCCCGCGGGGAACCCTCATGCCCAATCGTAGACTCAACGTATTCCTCTGCCACGCCAAAGAAGACAAGCCAACAGTGCGCGAGTTGTATCGCAAGTTGGTGACCGAAGGCTGGATGGACGTTTGGCTGGACGAGGAAAACCTCTTCCCTGGGCAGGAGTGGGATTTGGAGATCGAAAAGGCGGTGGAAGCGGCGGACGTGGTGGTGACTTGCCTCTCCACTCATTCCGTGGACAAAGAGGGTTATGTTCAAAAAGAACTTCGTTTCGTCCTGAACATTGCCGGTGAGAAACCCGAGGGGACGATCTTTGTGGTTCCCCTGCGGCTGGATGATTGCCAGGTTCCGCGCAGGATTCGTGGCTGGCAATATGTGGATTATTTCCCGAAAAACCATCGAAAATGGGCCTACCAGCGCCTGCTCGAAAGCCTGAAATTGCGTGCGGGAAGACTTGGCATTTCGATGGAAAAGCCCGCGCCTCTTGTAGGACAAATTGCCAATTTGTCCATGCCCGCTGAAGATGAATTTGCAAAGGCAGAACGGGAACGCAAAGCCCGCGAAGAACGCGAACGCCTCGCCGCGCAGAAAGCCGAAAACGAACGGATTTCCCGCCAGAAGGCCGAGGCCGAGCGCGCCGCCAAAGCAGAACACGACCGCCTTGCGCGCCAAAAGGCCGAAGAACGAAGAAAGGCAACCGCGGAGGCGTTTCGCAAGATCAACCTCAAGCCAATTCTCGCCATTGGCGGCATTGTCATTGCTTTGTTGGTTTTGTTTTTTGTTGCC
>DYKX01000007.1:0-31411 GCA_020722375.1 Anaerolinea thermophila | reverse complement strand
CGGACACCCACCCTCCGCCCGCCGACCAATACACCCACGCTTACTTCCACCCCCGCGCCTGGCGTTGGCAGCACCTGGACTTCTCCCAAAGATGGCATGGTGATGATGTATGTCCCCGCGGGGGAATTCACCATGGGGAGTGACAATGGTGATAGCGATGAAAAACCCGTCCATACGGTTTATCTCGATTCCTTCTGGATTGACAAAACCGAAGTAACCAACGCCATGTACGCCAAATGCGTGGGAGAAAGCAAATGCAACCCGCCGAGTTCGAGCAGATCGTACACGCGTGATAGCTATTATGGAAATTCCGAATTCAATGATTTTCCTGTGATCTACGTTTCCTGGAATGATGCCAATGCCTATTGCGATTGGCGCGGCGCTGGGACGCGCCTGCCCACCGAGGCCGAATGGGAAAAGGCCGCCAGTTGGGATGACGATAAAAAGGAGAAACGCGTTTATCCGTGGGGCGATTCGATTTCATGTTCGTTTGTGAACTATTGGGGCAAGAATGGCGGTTGTGTGGGGGATACAACCAAAGTTGGTAATTATCCCTCAGGCGCAAGTTTTTACGGACTGCTGGATATGGCTGGTAATGTTTGGGAATGGGTGGCAGATTGGTATGATCGCTATCCCGGCAATACCGACAGCAATGATAGTTATGGCACAACCTCCCGCGTGCTGCGGGGCGGCTCGTGGTACGACGGCGTTAACTACGTCCGTTCTGCGGGTCGGAGCGACGGCAGTCCCGACGTCTTCGACGGCGTCGTCGGTTTCCGCTGTGCCCGCTCGCTTCCTTGATTCTGGAATTCTGTTCTCTGTTGTTCTGAAATTCTGAATCGCGCAAATTTTTCAGGAGGCAAGATGGGAAAAACATACGATGAATTTTTCCCGCAAATTTACGAACCGTTGAATCTCTGGTGGGCGTTCAAAAAAGCCGCCGCGAGCCAGCCTTTTCATAATTCCTAATTCACAATTCCTAATTCATCTCCCCGCCACATTCTCAAAATGGAGGATCTTCGCCTCGCCCGTCTCGCCCTCCACGGCGATCACGTCCACGCGCCGTGCGGTTTCGCTTGCGGTTCCCCTTCTGGTTTATAATTACCGCCGGAGGTTCGAATGACCCTTACGGAGCAAATCCAAAAGCAATTGACAAGGCTTCCAGTTGAAAAACAGAGCGAAGTCCTGGACTTTATTTCTTTCCTTCAACAACGCGTCGCTTCCTCGCAGACTGTCAAGCCGCGTTCCTTGAAAAAACACCCCGCTTTTGGCTCATGGAAAAACCGCAAGATTGACGCGGTCCAGTACCAGCAGGATTTACGCGCTGAGTGGAACAGGCAATGATCGCAGTTTTCGACACGAACATCGTCATTGACTCGCTCAATGGCGTTGCCGAAGCCGACGCCGAGCATGCCCGTTATGAACGGGTGTTGATCAGCCTCGTTACCTGGATGGAGGTCCTGGTGGGAGAAAAGGGCGACGATACCCAATTGCGGGATTACCTGGAGAGGCATTTCGAGATCGTCCCGCTGGAGTTGTCCATTGCAGAAACCGCTGTTCAATTGCGCCGCGTTCAGCGAATACGCCTGCCGGATGCCATCATTTGGGCGACCGCAAAATCTCGCGATGCGGTTTTGGTCATGCGCAACACAAAAGATTTCAACCCGAAACTGGACGATATCCGGGTTCCTTACGAAATCTAACCTTCATCTTTCATCTCCCCGCCACATTCTCAAAATGGAGGATCTTCGCCTCGCCCGTCTCGCCCTCCACGGCGATCACGTCCACGCGCCAGGTGTGGAATTCGGGATGCTCGAGGATATATTTCTCCGCCGAAGATAAAAGGTGCATCCGCTTTTTGGGGGAGACTGAATATTCGGGGTAACCATATCGGTTTGACGAGCGCGCCTTCACTTCCACAAAGACCAGCACATTTTCCTGCCGCGCGATGATGTCCACTTCACCGTGCTCAGTGCGGAAGTTGCGCGCCAAAATGACGTAACCCTTCGTTTCGAGATAATCCGCCGCGGCCCCCTCGCCCCAGCGTCCCACGCGTTGTTGTGTTTTCATTGATTGAACCGTTCCATGAAACTGCGGAGTTGGAAGCGCAGTCCGCGGTGACGCGGCTGGGCTTCCTTGACGAGTTGCTCGTAGTAGCGGAGCATGATGCGCGTCGTCCGCGCGATGGCATAGTTGCTGGATTCTTCGCGGGCGGCCGCGCCCATTTTGCGGCGCAGGTCGTGTTCGGTGACGAGGCGCGTCATCTTGACGGCGAAAGCGACCGCGTCCTCATCGGTGAGGAAGCCCGTCCGCCCATCCTCGACGGTGTCGCCCACACCCGGGGATTCGATGCCCAGCACGGGCAGTCCCGCGCCCATGGCCTCGATCACCGAGAGCGGATGCACCTCCGTCACGGAGGCGGTGACGAAGGCGTCGCACATGGCGAGGTAGGAGGGAAGGTCGTCGTAGGGGACCATGCCCTCGAAACGGACGCGCGCCGAAAGTCCAAGAGAGGAGGCGAGAGACTCGAGATCGGCGCGCGCGGGGCCGTCTCCCAAAATCAGCAGGCGGACGTGGTCGAATGCTTTTGCGACCCCGTTGAAGGCGCGCAGGAGGAAATCCAGATTCTTTTCGGGGCCGAGACGTCCAACGTAAATGAAGATGATATTCTCCGCGTCGAAGCCAAAATCGGCGCGGGAGAGAGGCACGGCGTTGTGATAGCGTTCGAGTTCCACGCCGTTGGGGACGACCACGATGTTGCTCTTTACGTCCAGCCCGCGCAGGACTTTTTCCATGCCCGCCGAGGGCGAGACGACGAGGTCCACGGCGTCGCAGAAGTTGGGCATGTAGGCGCGCAAGAGACTGTCGCTGACCTCTTCGGGCATGAGAGGGAGGTAGGCCTGCGCGTAGAGGTCGTAGCGGGTGTGGTTGGTGAAGACGATGGGAATTTGGAGAGGGCGCGCGTAACGAAGGGCGAGACGCCCGCTGAGAAAGGGGTGATGCACATGGACAATGTCCATGCTTTGGAGGAGGCGCTTGGCGACGCGGCTGTAGCGGAAGGAAAGGTAGAAGCCCGTCTTTTGCAGCGGCACGCCCGGGGAGCGGATGACGCGCGGCTCATCGTCTTTGTATTCCAGGTCGCCGAAGGTGAAGACAAACACGTCATGGCCGGCGCGTTCGAGATAGCGTTTGCTCATGTCAATGTAATTGGTGATCCCACTCATGTACGGTTTGTACGTGTCGGCCATCATACCAATGCGCATGTCCAAACTCCTCGATTCGTACTGTACGACTATGCGGGTTTATTATATACTCGTGATATATTCAACGGCGGGAGTATACACGTAGACACGTACACACGTAGACATGCAGACCTCAAAGACTTGTGTACTTGTATACCTGTGTACTTGTGTACTTGTGTACTCCAACCGTACATTCATATTCCATTGAAAGGGATGAAACATGAACGATAATGCCCAGGTTGCGGTCTTCATTGACTATGATAACATCGAAATCAGCACGTCCGATAAATTGGGGAAGGATGTGGACGTAGAGTGGTCGCTGATTCTGGAAGCGGCGGCCCAGATTGGACGTGTGGTGGTGCGCCGCGCTTACGCGGACTGGTCCTCGTACGGCGGCGACCGCCAGCGGGAACTGCTCGGCTCGGGCGTGGAACTGGTGCATGTTTCCAGCAAACGCGGCAAGAACGCGGCGGACATCCGCATTGTGATCGACGCGCTGGAATTCATGTTTGGAGGCAGCAGCAATATCACGCATATCATGCTGGTTTCGGGGGATGGGGATTTTACGGAACTGGTCCATCGCCTGCGCGGACGCGGCATCAAAGTGATCGGACTCGGCGTGAGCGGCGCGAGCGCGGAATACCTCATCAACGCCTGCGACGAATTTATCTTCTATGACCGCCTCGTCGGCGCGGAGACAGCCTCTACGGAGGCCGAATCCGACAGCGAAGATACGACCGCCGCTCCCTCCTTCGACATTTCGGAGGGGCGGCAATTGATGCGACGCGTCCTCCAGTCCCGCGAGGGCGAGTGGGTGCTGGCCGCGGAGTTGAAGAATGCCATGCTCCGACTCGATCCCGCATTCAGCGAGCGCAACTACGGATTTGCCAACTTCAAGGAATTCATCAACGCGGCCAAGGACGTGGTGGAGACCCAGTTGAACGAGAACAACCAGATCGAGGTCGCGCTCACCACCGCCGCGGCGAGCCAGATCCCCGAGGCGCTGTTGGACGAGTACCTGAAGATTCTCGCCGAGCAGAAGGTCCGCATGACGCCCAACGAGTATCGCCCGCAGATCATCTTCCGCTTCTTCGATATTTGCAGCGCCAGTCCCGATATCAGCCTGACGCGCCTCAAGGAGCAGGTGCATGCCTACTTCCAGGAGAGCGCGCCGCATGTCAAGTGGCAATACGTCCACGAGGCGGCGCATCAACTATTCCACACCTATTGCTTCGAGTTCGACCAGTCGGATGAATCCTATCCGCCCGAAACGCGTTTGTGGGATCGCAAGGTGTCTATGGCGGCGGGCATCGAAAAATCACTCGACCTGTTGGATAAGTGTGATAAAGGATTGCTCTTCAAACTGGCCCGCGCCCTTGGATCGCCGAAGAAGATCAACAAGGAAGCCGCGGCGCGCCTGCTCTACGGCAGTTTCCGCGGACAGGCCATGCTCGACCACGTCAGCGAATTGATTGACGGGTTGAAGACGACCCGCGGAGAGGCATGACCGTCAAATTGATCCTACGCGATAAAGAATATGAAGTCCGCCCGGGCATGACCCTGCTCTCCTCGCTGGAGAAAATCAACGTCCTGCCCGAGGCGGTACTCGCCACGCGAAACGGGGAAATGATCCTTGAAGATGAGATTCTGAAGGATGGGCAGGTGGTGAAGTTGATCTCGGTGATTTCTGGCGGATGAGATTCCGTAGTGCGTATTGCGTAGTGCGTAACGAGTTACGTAATACGCAATACGCAATAGAGATTAAGGCTCCCTAATTACAGGTAGTACACCCCCATGAAATGCAAAAAATGCGGCGCGAAAGCCGCGGTGAACATGCGCCAGCACAAACTGGCCCTGTGCAGGGAACACTACCTCGAGTGGATTCCCGAACAGACCGAGCGCTTCATCAAAAAATATGAGATGTTCCGCCGCGACGAAAAAATCCTTGTCGCAGTTTCGGGCGGCAAGGATTCGCTTTCGTTGTGGGATATTCTCCACCGTCTTGGCTATCAAGCGGATGGTCTTTATATCGGGCTCGGCATTGACGAAGGAATCGGCTATTCCGAAGAGTCGCATCGCCTCAGCGAGAAATTCGCGTCCGAAAACGGACTCCGCCTCCACGTCGTGGATGTGGCGAAGGAATACGGACAACCGATCCCCGTCCTGGCGGAGATTTCGCATCGCGGGCAGGGACGTCCGTGCGCGGTCTGCGGACTGGCGAAACGTCACATCATGAACCGCATCGCGCGCGACCTCGGCTATGACGTGCTGGCGACGGGTCACAATCTCGACGACGAGGCGGCGGTGTTGTTCGGAAACACGCTGCAGTGGTCGGGAAATTTTCTGCGGAGGCAGAGTCCCGTTTTGCGCGAGTCGCCTGGCTTGGCGCGCAAGGTGAAGCCGTTGTGTCGTTTTTACGAACGCGAGATGGCGGCCTACGCGCTCCTGCGCGGCATCGAATACATTTACGAGGAGTGTCCGTTTGCGGAGGGCTCGACTTCGATCTATTACAAGGAATTGCTCAACCGCCTCGAGACGGACAAGCCTGGCTCGAAACTGATCTTCTATCTGCGTTTTCTCGAAGCGCGCGAGACGGGGCTGTTTACCCCTCAACCAGAATCCGATGTGGCGCTGCATCCCTGTCCCAACTGCGGACAGCCGACCTCGACGGATGACCTGTGTTCGTTCTGTCGGATAATCGAAAAAGCAAAAACGGAAATTTAAATGGAACGGAAATCGTATCGTTTCTTCGACCTCATCATGGCGGTCTTCGTGACCGTGCTGGTGGTCAGCAATATTGCCTCGTCTGCCAAGATCGTGGATTTAAGATTCAGCATCCTCGGTGTGCCGATGTTTTTCGACGCGGGCACACTGCTCTTTCCGCTCTCCTACATTTTTGGCGACATCCTGACCGAGGTGTACGGCTACAAAAAATCCCGCCGCGTGATCTGGACGGGTTTCTTCTGCCTCGCGCTGGCTTCTGCTGTCTTCGCTCTCATCGGACTTTTGCCGGGGGAGGCCGCCTGGCAGGGATACGCCGGGGACGCGGCCTACTTTGCCGTCCTCGGTGGCATGTCCAGCGGGGGGATCGTGCTGGGGTCGCTGGCTGGCTATTGGAGCGGCGAGTTCACCAATTCGTTCACGCTGGCGAAGATGAAACTACTGACGCATGGCCGCCACCTGTGGATGCGGACGATCGGCAGTACCCTCGTCGGCGAACTCGTGGATACCATCGTCTTCGTGACGGTGGCCAGCCTCTTTGGCGTTTTCCTTTGGGAAGCGTTTCTCAGCCTGGTGCTGACCAACTACCTGTTCAAGGTCACGGTGGAGGCGCTGATGACTCCCGTCACGTATGTGGTCGTCAATCGCTTGAAAAAGGTGGAGAACGAGGATTATTTCGACCGCGGGACGAACTTCAATCCGTTCGCGGCATAAATGAAAGGGACGGCCACTTCACGAGTGACCGTCCTTTTCAAGAGCTGGTCGTTCCCACAATCACGTTGCCAAAATAAAGATAGGTCGGGGAGGGGATAAGGGTCATTCGGTTCATCGCCCCCGCCATGTTCACGGATTGGACCGTCCCTACCATCAGCGCGAGCAGCGCCGCAATAGTCACGATTCGGAATTGACGCATGATATACCTCAACATTTTCTGGCGACGCGTCTCTGATGGCCGCTGTCTGTTCAGGATTATACATGAAACGCGTGGCGCCTTCTTTTTACATCCTTGCCGTATTCTTCACGAAACCTTTACAGAACAAGTATATGATTTGAGCGTACGTAAACAGAAACTACAAAAACTACTTAAAGGAGTATCGAATGAATAAGACACTTTTGATCGTTGTGATCGTGCTACTGGCTCTTGGCACTTTGGGTGTTGGCGTTGCCTTTGCCCAGGGCGGGACGCCTCCTTATCAACCCTATGGCGGGATGATGGGCGGACGCGGCGGCTACGGCGGGATGATGGGTGGACGCGACGGCTACGGCGGAAGCAGCCTCCTGCACGACTACGTGGAGCAGACTCTCGCCTCGAAACTCGGCCTGACCGAGGCGCAGGTGGAGGCCGAACTGGCGGCTGGCAAGCCCATGTTCCAGATCGCGCTCGATAACGGCATCGCGCAGGAAGACCTTGCTGCCTTTATGACCGACATCCACAAGACGGCTTTCGAGGCCGCAGTCACGGACGGTGTGATAACGCAGGCACAGGCTGATTTCATGCTTCAGCGCATGGCGCAGACTGGCTATTCCAATGGCGACTGCCCCACGGGTGGAGGCGGTTATGGCAACGGACGCGGCGGGGGAATGATGGGCGGCCGCTGGCAGACGAATCCGTAATCGGTAAGCAGAACGCAGATAGCAGAAGTCGGGTTGACGAGAGTCGGCCCGACTTTGTTTTTCAGCGGTGGCGGCATATCGGGTAAAATCAGGCAAAGAAAAGGGAACCCATGTCGAAATTCATCTCATACCGCTGTTCGCTGTGTGGCGCCGAATATCTGCCGGGACAGGTCACTTATACCTGCCCGAACGATGGAGGCAACCTGGATGTGGAATTGGATTACAAGAACATCCAGAAAAAGTATCAACCCGAAGATATCACCAGCCGCGGTGAACCGTCGCTTTGGCGGTACGAACCGCTCCTGCCTGTCGGCATTCCGAAAGGGGAGGCGACGCCGCTCCACCTCGCGGGGTGGACACCCGTCTTCAAGCTGCCCCGCCTCGCGGACAAACTTGGCCTGGAGCATCTGTGGCTCAAGGACGAGTCGCGCAACCCCTCCGCCTCGTTCAAGGACCGCGCCTCGGCCATCCTTGTGGCGCGCGCCCAGGAGATCGAGGCCGAAGTGGTGGTGACTGCCTCCACAGGGAACGCGGGCGCGGCGCTGGCCTGCATGTCGGCCGCGGTGGGGCAGAAGGCGATCATCTTCGCGCCCAAGTCCGCGCCGCCCGCCAAAGTGGCGCAACTTCTCATTTTCGGCGCAAAAGTGCTGCTCGTGGATGGCACCTACGATGACGCCTTCGATTTGACGGTCAAAGCCGCGGACGAATTTGGCTGGTACTGCCGCAACACGGGATACAATCCCTTCACGGCAGAGGGAAAGAAGACCGCCGCGTTCGAGATCTGGGAATGGTGGCTGGAAGCCCATCGCGATTGGCACAAGAAGGACAGCCCGCTCGATAACCATCCTCCGTTGACGATCTTCGTTTCGGTGGGCGATGGCAATATCATCTCGGGCATTCACAAGGGGTTCAAGGACCTGCTCCGCCTCGGCTGGATTCCGAACCTGCCGCGCATCGTCGGCGTGCAGGCGGAAGGGTCCGCCGCGATCGCCAACGCGTTCAACGCGGGGACGGAGACGATCACGCCCGTCTCCGCCACGACGCTGGCCGACAGCATCTCGGTGGATTTGCCGCGTGACGGCGTGCGCGCCGTCCGCGCCGCGAAGGAAACCAACGGGACGTATATCACCGTATCGGACGACGAGATCATCCAGGCCATCGCGGAACTCGGCAGGATGGGCGTCTTCGCGGAACCTGCGGGGGCCACCGCGTACGCGGGACTGGTCCGCGCGGCCGCTTTGGGCGTGGTGCGAAGCGATGATCCCGTCCTGGTGATGAATACGGGAAGCGGTCTCAAGGATGTCCGCGCCGCGATGAAGGCGGTCGTCGAAGCGCCCATTATCGAACCTACCCTGGAGGCTTTGAAGAAAATCCTATGAAAGAAAGATGGACTCCCGCGACGCGTTATTTCGTCATCGCGCTTGTTTTGATCTTTCTCGTTTTTGTCGGCTGGCAGATACGCGAGATCTTTGCCCCGCTGATCACTGCGGGGCTGGTGGCGTATATTTTCTATCCCTTTGTTGAAATCTTTCGCCGGCGATTCAAATTGCGAAAGGCGGTGGCTTCGCGCCTGGTGTTCTTCTTCAGTCTCACGTTGATGATCGCGGCGCCTGCGTCGCTGACCCCGATGCTGGTGCGCGAAATGGACGTGGTGGTGAACGATCTTTTGGTGACGGTTGACGAACTTGAATCGTTTTTGGACAAGCCGATCGTGATCGCCAACCTGCAATTGCATCTGAACAATCTGATCCCTGACCTGCGAAACTCACTGACCGCCGTGCTTGAATTCCTGCCCGAAGAAGCGCTTCACCTTCTCGAAACCACGTCCCGCGGCACGCTTTGGTTTCTGGTCATCGTGGTCAGCGTGTACTATTTCATGACCGATTGGGACAAGTTGCGCGATTGGGCCATCGGATTGGCGCCCGCGGGTTATCGCCACGATATCTGGCGTTTGTATCGCGAGATCAAAGCCGTGTGGATGGGTTACCTGCGCGGCCAGCTAACTCTAATGACCATCGTCGCGATCGTGTTCGGGATCATCTGGAGCATCATTGGACTGCCAGGCGCACTCCTGCTTGGACTTCTGGCGGGGCTGTTCAGCCTCATTCCCGACGTGGGTCCCTTTGCGGCCACCGTGCTGGCGCTCATCGTCGCGCTGCTCGAAGGTTCCACCTGGCTGCCTGTCAACAATTTTGTTTTCGCATTGATCGTCGCGGGTCTCTACGTCGTTCTCATCAATATCAAGAATATCTGGCTCCGCCCGCTCATCTACGGACGCAGTGTCCACATGCACGAGGGGATCGTGTTCGTCTCCATCGTGGCGGCGGTTGTGTTTACGGGCATCATCGGCGCGTTCATCGTTGTGCCTGTGCTGGCCTCCCTCCGTGTGATTGGACGCTACATCCACGCGAGACTGTTGGGTCTGCCCGCATTTGATGACGAAGCACCCGCCTCCTTTTCGGACCTTCCGCCTGCTCCTGCTCGAAAAGCCCGCACGCCAGCGGACGATTCCTGATCGAAAAATACACCCGCAGTACATCCGTTCTGAATTAAGTCGAGTTACCCTGCCCCCATGAAAATCACCTATTCCATTGTTGCGCCCATCTACAACGAGATCGAAAACCTCCCCGAACTCTATCGCCGCGTCCGCGACGTGATGGACTCCTCCGGTCAGCCCTGGGAACTCGTCCTCGTGGACGATGGCTCCACCGACGGCTCCACCGAAAAAATCCGCGAACTCGCCCAGGCCGATAAACACGTCCGCCCCATCATCTTTGCGCGCAACTTCGGACACCAGGTCGCCATCACCGCAGGCTGGGACTACGCGCGCGGCGACGCGGTCGTCATCATCGACGCGGATCTGCAGGACCCGCCCGAAGTCATCCTTGAACTCGCGAAGAAATGGCAGGAGGGCTACGAGGTCGTGTACGCTGTCCGTTCCGAGCGCGAAGGCGAGACGTGGTTCAAGAAGACCACCGCGGCCCTCTTCTATCGCATCATCTACCGTATCACGGACGTCAAGATCCCCGTTGATACGGGCGACTTCCGCCTGATGGATCGCAAGGTGGTGAACGTGCTCAAGCAGATGCGTGAACGTCACCGTTTTCCGCGCGGCATGTCCGCCTGGGTGGGTTTCCGCCAGATCGGCGTGCCATACAAGCGCGCCGCCCGCACCGCTGGCGTGACAAAATATCCGTTCCGCAAAATGTTAAAACTTGCCATCAACGCCATCACGGGCTTTTCCTATTTTCCGTTGCAGGTTGCCACGTTCTTTGGCTTTGTCTCCGCTGGCCTTTCCATCCTTGCCATTCCAGTGGTGGCCATCCTGCGTTTGGCGGGTTCCCATTTCTTCGAGGGCCAAACCACTACCTTGATCTCTGTGCTTTTCCTGGGCGGCGTGCAATTGATCTCGCTCGGCATTTTGGGGGAATATGTCGGCAGGCTGTACGACGAGGCAAAAGGCCGTCCGCTCTACATCGTCCGCGACGCGCCCGAAGACGACTAGACGTACAAATCGTTGAAATAATTCACCAGCAGGAGGTTGCACAATTCATCGGGTAGCGCCTCCAACACTTCGTTGATGAATGCCAACTCGGTTGGGAGTTCCGACCCGACCAGACCTGCCTGCGCGCTGAGTTGACCGAACGCCGCTTCCAGGTCTGGACTTTGAAGGGCCGCGCCGACCAGGGCTTTGATCGCGTCTGAATCGATGCGCGGCGCGCCTCGGACGATTTCCGTGCATTCGCGCAAGTCTCGAAGAAAGGCCTCTGCGTTTTGCGCGTTCCCGCGGTTGACCGAGATGTGCAGGTTGCGCGGCACGCCCACTGTGGCGAACTGTCCCTGAATGTACCAACCGCGCTTGTTCATTTCGTCCGCCAATTGGAAGACATTGACAACATCCGACTTGAACGAGAACATGCACATGGCGGGATTCCCCAGTACCTGAAATTCGTCCATCGCGCTGATGCCCTCGATCAGCATTTTTGTCGCCTCCTGCACCTCGCGCACGACGCGCGTGTATCCCTCCTCGCCGAGATAATTCATCAGCGCCCACGCGCCCGCCATCGGTCCGCCCGATTTCGAACTGAGCATGGTCGGGTTGATGAGCGTGTACCCTGTCGTGTCGGAGCAGGCAAAGATCTGATACTTGCGAATTTCCCTGTCCCGATACATCACCACCGACGCGCCTTTGGCGGCATAGCCGTACTTGTGCAGGTCCGCGGAGATCGAAGTCACCCCAGGGACGGTGAAATCGAAGTTCGGCAATTCGTATCCCATCTTGCGCATGAACGACAGGTGAATCCCGCCCACGCACCCATCCACGTGAAAGAGAAGATTTTTCTCCTGGGCGAGTTTGCCGATCTCTTCGATGGGATCGATCACTCCCTGCGAATAGTTCGGCGCGGACGCGACCAGCAGGATGGTGTTCGCCGTGATCGCGGCGCGCATGTCGTCCACGCTCACCTGGAACGTTGTCGGGTCGATCTCCACAAGGACAGGTTTGACGTTGAGATAATGCGCGGCTTTGTGGAAGGCCGCATGCGCGGTACGCGGCAAAACCATTTCGGGCTGGACGATCTCTGGATGTTCCGCGCGGGCCTTGTCGCGTGCGGTCTTCACTGCCAGCATGATGCTTTCGGTCCCGCCCGATGTCACATTGCCAACAACCTTTTCATCACCGCGTAACAAAGTTGCCACCATGCGGACGACCTCCGTCTCCAGTTTCAACAACGAGGGAAAGACAGTTGGATCGAGTCCGTTTTCCGAGAGGAACATGAAATAGGCATCCCGAATCATTTGCGCGTTCTCGTCGCCTGGATTGTAGACGTACGCCCAGACTTTGCCTGACTTCCAATCCATGTCGCGCGCTTTGAACGCCTGCAGTGTTGCAAGAATTTCTTCTTTGGAACGTCCTGATGGGGGAATGTTCATATCGACTCCTTTGCGAATGGATGTATTTTATTATGCAATGATGATTGTGTGTTGAATTGCTTTTTCATCTCGCCTCGATGTTTTGAGATAACTGCAAACTCCAAAATATTGCGCTTCGATTGATGGGCGGTCATCCATCGGGGATGCAGACACGACTCCTTCGCCTCAATCTTAAAATTTAAGTTTCGATCGATTTGGAATTGACGACGATGCATTCGATGAATAAAAAATTTTAAGGCAATTGATAGGTCGTAGAACTTGTCATTACGGTGAAATATGGAATAATATCAACAACAAATTTTTTTCACTGTGAGGATACATGCGCGTTTGTGTTTTGGCTGATGAAGCATTTGGAAATTACACACCCGAGGGGCATTTAAAAAATTACGAATGGAAGATGTACAACGTTAAACTTCCCGCATACGATTTTATTCGCGAGATCGCCAGGCGCGAATCGTACGATGTATATCTGAATCTCTGCGACGGCGCGGAGGACGAGATCGGCCGCCCTGGTATGGATGTTGTGCAGGCGCTCGAGGCGTTGAATCTTCCCTTCACTGGCGCGGACAGTGGTTTCTACTCGCCGACGCGTGATGGGATGCAGGCGCTTGCCATCAAAAAAGGAATCGGCTTTGTGCGCGGCATTCACGTGAAGGTTGGCGAAGACGTAGTTGCAAAAGCCGTCGAGGCGGGATTCCGCTATCCGATGATCGTCAAGCATCACGATAGTTATGCCAGCGCGGGGATGACGCGTGATAACCGCGTGGAGGATGCAAAGCAGTTGCGCGTACAGTTTGAAAAAATGGCAACGCGATATGGAAGTGCCCGCATCGAAGAATTCATCGAGGGACGTGAGTTTACCTGCCTCGTGTCGGATAATCCCGATAATCTCGACGATCCTTATGTGTACACTCCTGTTGAGATCATTTTCCAGGAAGGCGAGACCTTCAAACACTGGGCGATGAAGTTCGACGCCGAGGCGTCCGCAGATATGGACCTGGAATTCGTGAAAGAACCTGCACTTGCGCGGCGCATCAAAACCATGACGCGCAAGATGTATCTCGCCATGGGCGGGACAGGCTATGGCCGTGCCGATATCCGCATGGACAAGGACGGCAACCTCTTCATGCTGGAGATGAATCCCAGCCCGAGCGTCCTCAACATGGAAGACGACTACACTTCTGGCGATTACATGATGCAGGCAGACCCAGGCGGCACGGATGGTTTCCTCGACCGCATTTTCCGTTCGGCCATTCTGCGACTCGAAATGCGCAAAGTGCCTGTTCCCGTGCAATTGCCGCGACGACGTAAACTCGAACCCGTTGTGGTTCGCAAATAATAAAGCAAAAACGCGCAGGAGAAATCCTGCGCGTTGCAACTTCTATGGCTGGCTCACAAGTCGCTCCCTGCCTTCTTTGTATGCCTGTGCATACGCGGCATACATGACGAAAGTGACATACATGCTGATGGCAGGCAGGAGAAGCGGCAGGAGACAGATCAGCACGATGGTGATCATCGCAATCTGGACGATGAACGTCAAAACAAACCCCATGACCATCGCGATAAGATAAGCGAGGACAAAACCTCCCAGATTGGCTCGGAAGATGGCCCACCACTCGCGGAAACGGAATCCCGCGCTGAAGTCGTTGTTCTGAATGACGTGGCATTCAACCGCAGGCAGGAGGATGCCGAGCGCCAGCGAAATCGGAAAGGCAATCAATATGGTCGCGCCCATGATGAGGAAAGGGATGAGTATCGCCTCCTCACTTGCCATGCGGCTGGATTCGATCCAGAAAGGCACCCCCATGACCAGGATAAATATCGGCGCCATCAAGACGAAAACAGGAATCATGAACACAAGGCGGATTCCAAAAAGCAACAAGCCGTCCCTGAGCATGGATTCCCAATCGTCCCAGGCGGGCAGGGATAATGTCTCGCCGTTGAAGACCAGCCGCATGACGCGGGCGGCGTAGCCCATCACGAGGATGAGAGGCACAATGGGGATGATGAAACTGACAAGATAGACCAGCGAGCCGATCAGGAAGTTTTTTCGCGATTCGGTCTCTTTGAAGGGAAAGGTCAGAATCTGTTCGATGTTGAAACTGCCAGGCATGGATGCTCCTTTGTTATAACGCCACTCCCATCACAGCCACATAATGTGCGGCCGCGGCCAGCAACACAAAGATGTGCCAGACTTCATGGAAGCCGAACACGCCAGGCCGGAAGTTGAAAAATTTTGTGATGTAAACGACCGCGCCGAGGGTGTAGATGATTCCGCCCGCCAGCAGCCACGCAAACACCCACGCGGGAAGGACGGCCAGCATCTGTCCCGCCGCGCCGACGCACAGCCAGCCCATCACCACGTAGATGCCCGCGTTCAACCAGCGCGGCGCTTTGATGTAGAACACCTTGATGACGATGCCGACGATTGCCAGCGTCCAGATAATGCTCAACATGCCCCACTTCCAAAAGCCATCGAAGGCGTTAATGCAGAAGGGTGTGTACGTCCCCGCGATGAGCAGATAAATGGCGGAGTGGTCGAGTTTGCGCAGGATGAGCAGTACCTTGTCCTTTGCCCGTACCATGTGGTACGTGGCGCTGGCCGAGAACATGGCAATCAGGCTCAGTCCATAGATCAACAACGAGATGATTTTTGCGGGCGTGCTCCAGCCTACGATGAGCAGGACGATCAGTCCAGCCAGTGCAAGGATGGCGCCTGCCCAATGGGTCAGGCTGTTTACGGGTTCGCGAAGTTTTTTCAACATTTTTGTTATCCTTTTAAAGAAATTTTCGAATGATCAACATGGCTGTATCAATAAATTGATCGAACTGCTCATCGTTCGAAGGCAGGGTCAGCACGGTCATGGATAGTTGTTGGGGCCCGATCTGCAAGTCAAGATGACGGAATAGGCGGTTGGATAATTTTTCCTTAAGGTCGGCAGTTGCCAGTCTGCGGGCGGCAAGATCATCTTGCGAGTGTATCACCCAGTCACGGTCAAACTCCTCGTCATTTGTAATAATCCGCTCCTGTCCAAAGGAAGCCATCAATTTTTGCCACAGACTGTTATGAACCATACGCAACACAGGCAGGCGCGGCGTGTCGAGATTTAGCCGTGCGACAGTCTTGGGCGAGGAGTGCCTGCTTCCTGGTTCCATGTGGAAGATTACCATTTCGCCATTGAGGGGAATCCGCAACTCGGCAACTTTGAAAAAACCGCCCTTGCGAAACGCTCCGCCGCGCTTCTTGGCCTGCCGCAGCATGCGTTCATCCCGCGCCTTGTTTTGAAGGTAGGCAAAGCCCAGCACGGCAATGAAAATAACTGCCACAAAAGCAAGAACGATCAGGTCGGCTTCGTCCATTATTCCTCCGCAGTTTTTTGAGCCAGGATAAGCAACAACTCACTCGATTTTAGGTCGAGCAACTCGACGTGCGCCTCGAATCCCGCGCGGGAGAGCAGGGAGATCCCCTTTTCTTTCAGGATGTCTGCGCCTTCCGCGGGACTCTCGCCCGTGATGTGATACAGCCATCGGAGGATTCGATTCTTCGGCCACGCGGCGGGCAGGACGATGAGGCGGCCTCCGTTACGAAGGACTCTGCGCGCCTCGGACAATGTCTGCGCTTCGGCGATGTACGGTGCGGGGAAAGTGGCAACGATCGAGTCGAAACTCTCCGCGGCGAAGGGGAGCGCCTGCCCGAGTCCGCGCGTCAGATTGGGGTGCGCGTAGGCAGATCGGAGGAGGCGTCGGCGGGCGAGGCGGGACATCTGCGAGGATTCGTCCAGGCCGAACGCGGCCAGCCCGAGGTCCAGAAAGATGCGTTGCAGGTGTCCAGGGCCGTGACCCAGTTCGAGGACGCGTGTCCCGTAAAGGTGAGGCAGGACTGTCTTTGTCCACTCGATCCAATGGCCGAAGGAAACCATCCACGCGACCAGGTCGTAGGTGAAAGCGAGGCCGTGATAGAGGTGGTGAAAGAAAAATTCGAGCAGGCGGGCGATCAGGCGCATGACAAAAAACAAGGGTTTGACGGCTGTCAAACCCTTGTCGCGTTTGGCGGGTGGTTAGATCGTCACTTCTTCTTCGGTTTTCCTGGGCTTGCGGACCGCGTCGAGGGCGGTCTTGCCGCGGGTCTTCACCTCGCTGACGACCGTCTCGCCTTTTGTTTTGAGTTGTTTGGCAAGTTCATCGGCGCGGGTGCGGGCTTCGGCCGCGGCGGCTTCGGCTTTGGCCAGCGCTTCTTCCGCGGAGGCGGAGGCCTTGTCGCGCAGTTCGATGCTCTTGTCCTTGATGAGGGCGCGGGTCTCTTCGCCCGATTGCGGGGCGAACAACAGGGATACGACCGCGCCGGTCAGGCCGCCGACGATAAAGCCGACGAGGAAGGCTCCAAATTCATCTCGATCAGACATGGTATGCTCCTTTTCTGATTATTTTCTTTTTGGTCCCATCAATTCTATCACACGTTGCAAACCAGCCAGATAGCCATTGAGTTTGATGACGGGCTGGACAACGTTTTCGCCGAGAAATTCCGCCGTGCCGCGCAGGTTGTTGACAGTCTCGGTGGTGGCCGCGAGGATGGGGCGGACTTCGTTCTGCAGGAGATTGACGAGGCTGGCGACCTGTACGATCAGCACCACCAGCGCCGCGCCGATGAGCAGGGATTCGAGCGCCATGACGATGATGAACACGTCGCGTATCTTGCCGACGGTCGCCACGTCCGTTTGCGGGCGGAGCAGGAAGTAGATGGCGGTTGCCAGCAGGGCAAGGATTGCCACGACACCGATAATGCTCCATGTCATAATGGAACGTTGTTGTTTCTCCGCTTCGGTCTTCGCGGCGATTTGCTCGGGGGTGAGTTGCGGTTGGGGAGTGGGTTCGGGGATTGCCATGTTTCGATTATAGCATCTATCTTTGCAGATTCGCCAGAATTGCCTCCAAAACTCCGCCGCCAATGGCGAGAGATTTATCTGAGATGAGGCGGCAATTGGCAATGTCATCGCGTGGATCCACGTCGCCGATTTTCAAGCCGCGCGTCACTTCCATGCCATCGCGCAGCAATCCGCGCAGGACGCCCGTGAACGGACTGTGTATCTGTTTACTTGTGTACTTGTCTACTTGTATACTTGCTATCGTTTCTCCTTCTTCGATATGGTCGCCGAGGTTCGCATGGGTGATGAGAACACCGTCTTCGCTCGCGCGCAGGACGCGGCGTGGATCGCCTTCGGGCTGGCCGCTATCAGGCGCGGACTGTCCCTGCCAATAGACGCGTCCGAGCGTGTGGCCGCGGCGCGTCTCGATGACAGCGTGGCAATTGCGCGGGGCGGAGAATCCAGGCCCCAGTCCGATATGAAGCGGGACAGAGATGGGGAGGGGATGAGGGGGAGACTTGATCAGACGGGCGTCAATCAAAGCGTAAAACGTAAAACGTGAGAGAACATTGGCGTCGGGGTCAATGAGAACGGGGATGAGTCCCGCCGCGAGTGTCGACTCGACCTGGTCAGGCGTGACGAGGCGCGCGGTCACATCTTCGACGGTGACCTGTCCCTCGTAGACCGCCTCCGAAAACGAGACAAGACGGCGTACCGCCAGCGGACGCGGCAACTCGGCAATGACGACGCGAAACCCCGCGTGATGGAGGCGAAGCGCGACGCCGCTGGCCAGGTCGCCGCCGCCGCGGATGAGGATGAGTTGGTTCATGCTTTTGACGCCCGCTCCTGGAGCAAATGACCGAACGCGTAGAGCGTAACGTAAACGAAGAGGAAGAAGCCCGCAAAAATGACGATGAAGCCAATCGAGCGCAGGCTGGGGTCCTGTGCGCCGATAATGAATTCTCGGACGATGCCTGTTGGGTCAGTGAGGATGTCCCACGAGTTCCAGCGGATGAAGCGACCGATGTAAACGCCAACGCTGCTGAGGATGGAGACGGTCAGCACCATGATCCAGCCCGCCCAGCGTCCGAATTCGCGATGGACGATATCCTGCATGAGGTAGAGCGAGACCACGCCGAGCAGGAGTCCCGTCCACGAGAACCACATCAGCATCATCACGTCGAACCAGATGGGGACGTCGAGACGCGGGTCGGCGAGGTGTTTGAAGTCGGTGATGATGTAGGGCGCGTTGGGCAGGAAGATCAGCCAGATGAAGGCGATGAAAGGGGTGACGATGTAGAGCCATTTTCGTCCAAGCGAAAGCGCCCAGGCAACATAGGCCGCGCCGAGCGGAATCCAAGCGAGGAAGAGATTCCAGATTAGAAAGCCAAAATTGTCTTCTTCGTACCAGAAGCCGCGGAAGCGATAGAGCGCCACAGAAAGAACGCTTGCTCCGCCCAGCAGGAAGAAGATGGCGAGGCGGTAACGGTAGGAGGATATGAGGTTGTAGAGGGTCTTCATGGGGGATATTAAAACACAGAATGAGAAAGGCAGAGAGTGGAGAGCGGAAGGCAGAAAGCAGAAAGCAGAGGGCGGGAGGCTAGTGGCTGGATGTGAGGAATTGTTGAAGGATGGGGTTCACTTCCTCGGGTTTTTCGTAATGCGGAATGTGACTGCTGTTTTCGATCACGTGGAACTGTGCGTGGGGGATGGCGGCGCGAAGCAGTTCGCTATCTGCAAACGGGACGGTGGTGTCGTTCCGTCCCCAGATCAACAGGGTTGGCTTGTGCAATTTTCCGACGCGCTGATAGGTTTCGAGAAAACTTCCCAACATGCCCGAGCGGATGGTGGACAGGATGGCGCGCTTGAATCCTTTGATCCGCATCTGCGGCCTGTACCGTTCGATGAATTGTTCCACCAACGCGGGATTGTAAAAATCGAACGCGATGCCTTTGAGCAGACTTCCATCCCCTGCGAGGCCGAGGAGAATCTCTGGCAGGAGGGGAATTCTGGCGAGTTTGAGGATTCGGGAGAGCGCGATGGCTTTTGCGCCCGCGGGGTCAACCAGGATGTGACTCTTCACGCGCTCGGGATATTTGTCCATGAATGCGGCGCTGATGGGACCGCCCATCGAAAGCCCCGCGAGGTGAACGGGTTCGGTGATTTTCAGCGCGTCGAGCAGTTCCTTGAGTTGCCGCACAAACAAATGGATGTCGTAGCGGATGCGTGGCCTGTCGGAAAATCCGCGCCCGAACAGGTCATAGCGCAGGACGCGGAAGCCAGATTGCGTGAGGAAGTCGAAGGTCGGGTCCCAGATGAAGCAGGGGACGGAGAAGCCGTGGGTCAGTACAACGTATTTACTGCGTATTGCGTGATTGCCTGGTTGGCTGAGTTCGTAATGACAAATGCCGTCGGAAAGTTGAACAAACGACCCGCCCGCGTCGGCGCGGACGGAGTCGGTCAGGTCTTCGGTTTCGGTGAGATAGGGGAAAGTCATTTCGGGACGCGGAGAACGCAGATTTACGCGGAAAACACGGAAACCATCCGCGTTTTCCGCGCTCGCCCGCGTCCTATATTTTCTTTAGCCCGCGCAGCACGCGTTCGGGCGTGAGCGGAAAATCATCGAACCAGACGCCCGTCGCATCGTGGACGGCGGCGGCGATGGCGGGCGCGGTCGGCAGGAAAGGCAGTTCGCCCAGTCCACGCGCGCCCCAGGGGCCGTTCGGGTCGGGGACTTCCACGATCACCGATTCCACTTTGTCGGGGATGTCCAGGATTGTAGGGATCAAATAGGTGCTGAACTGATTGGCGAGAATGCGCCCATCCTTCACCTTCAAGTCTTCCATCATTGCGTATCCCTGCGCCTGCACCACCGCGCCCTCGATCTGCCCCTCCACCTGCTGGGGATTGATCGCCTGTCCTACATCGTCCGCCGCGACGACGCGCAGGACGCGCACCTGTCCCGTCTCGGTGTCCACTTCCACTTCCACAGCCTGCGCGGAATAAGCGTAGGCAAAGTTTGGCATGGCGTGTCCCGTTTCTTTTTCGAACGGAGTTGTCTTCGGCGCGAGATATTTGTATTCCGCGATGGCAGGACGTTCCTCAGCCTGCCACTTTTTCAGCGCCGCCTCGCCCGCACCTTTGACGGAGTTGCCCGCCATAAAGGTCATGCGCGAAGCGGAAACTGACCCCGAGTTCTCGGTATTGGCCGTGTCAGACATATGCAGTTCCACCTTATCCGCGCTCACGCCAACAGACTCAGCGGCCATCTGCGCGATGACAGTGTGCGTCCCCTGTCCCACTTCTGCGGCCGCATGGTAGACGATCACCTTCTCGATGTTGTCCTTCCCGTGGAGTTCAATCCGCGTCCAGCAATTTTCCTGATAGCCAAAACTGAAGCCGACGTTTTTGAATCCCGCCGCAAACCCTTTTCCGCGGACGAGATGCCCGCCTGGGGATTTCTGACTCGTGGACGTTTCCCACCCGAACTTCTTCGCCGCTTCTTCCATAACCTTCGCAACGGTCACTGGACCTGGGGCGGGAGTGCCCACCCCAAGCGTATCGCCATCTCGGAGCGCGTTCTTAAGGCGGAACTCCACGGGATCCATGCCGAGTTTTTCGGCGAGTTTGTCCATTTGCAGTTCAGCCATGTACAAGGCCTGCGGCGCGCCAAACCCGCGGAACGCCGCGCCCGGCACGTTATTGGTGTAGACGCCGTACACGTCCGCTTTGACGTTGGGGATGAAATACGGCCCCGTGCAAGTGATGGCCGAATTGCCCAGCACCTTGTTGGTGGTGTACATATACGCGCCGCCGTCGCCAATCAATTCGACTTCCGCGGCGATGAGTTTGCCGTCTTTGGTCGCGCCCCACTTGGCCTTGATAAAACTCGGATGCCGCTTGCCGTGACCGATGATGGATTCGCGCCGCGTCCAAATGATGCGGACGGGCCTCTCCAACTTCCATGCCGCCAGCGCAAGGACGATCTGCACCGACATGTCCTCGCGTCCGCCGAACGCGCCGCCGATGGCGGGATAGATGACGCGCACCTTCTCCTCGGGCAAGGCGAGACAGTGCGCGATCTCGCGCACGTCGGTGTGAGTCCATTGTCCGCCCGCCTTTACGGTGACGCGGCCCTCCTCGTCAATGCAGGCCAGTCCCGCTTCGGGTTGGAGATAGGCATGTTCCTGGTAGGGCGTATGGTATTTGCCTTCGACCACCACGTCCGCCTTGCTGAAATCCACTTCGCCTTTGCGAATCTTGTAATGGACGCAGATGTTCGAATTGCCGCGCTCGGGATGCAATTGCGGCGCGTCTGGCTTCATCGCTTCGCGCGCATCGAACACAGCGGGCAGGTCATCGTACTCCACGCGGATCAACTTGACGGCTTCCGCCGCGATCTCCTCCGTCTCCGCGACGACCGCCGCCACTTGGTCCCCCTCGAAGCGGACAATATCCGTTTCTACCCCTTGCGGCGGCTTGGGGCCTGGACCGCAAAGGACGGGTTGATCCTGCCATTGCAATCCATACTCGTTGACGGGCACATCCTTCGCCGTGAAGACGCCCGCCACGCCTGCCAGCGATTCCGCGGCGCGCGTGTCTATGCTCTTCACGCGCGCATGCGGACGCTCCGCGAACAGCATCTTCATGTGCAACATGCCTGGCATGGAAAGATCGCCAGAATATTGAGCAACCCCCATCACTTTGTCGCGCGCATCCACGCGCGGGGACGATTGACCGATGGAATGTTTTGACATGGTTTATCGCTTGTATTTTCTGACTTTAATGTTCGGCGGCGGCGCGTCGATTCCTGAATAGCGCGGCGGACCGACAAGGCGATACGTGAAGGCATAGAGCAATGCGATCAGCCCCGCCAGCAGGACGGTGATGGTAAACGTTCCCGCCAGAATGGCATACAGGTTATTGAGGCTTTGAATCCAATTGAGAATCCCGACCAATCCAGGAACCTTGAACAACAACTCGGGCATCACAGGGCGGCCAAGCAGGCCATCGGGAAGTTGAATGCCAAGCGACGGGGCGATTTGTACCAGGATGGTGCTGAGTCCCAGCGAAAGCGCGGGCACAATCAGCATGATCAAGCACCCGATTCCCCGCCAGACGGGATGCGGTTCTTTCGAACGGGATGGCAGGTTTTTTTCGTAGGAGCGGTATTTTGCCATGGTTACCTCGCTTTGCTTGCGGACTCAATCGCCTGCACGATCTTGTAATACCCCGTGCATCGGCAAAGATTTCCCGTCAATGCCTCTTCGATCTCCGAGCGCGTCGGGTGCGGACGTTCCTCCAGCAGCATCGCGCTCGACATCAAAAAGCCAGGCGTGCAGTACCCGCATTGGACGGAGCCGTTTTCCACAAACGCCTCCTGCACGGGATGAAGTCTACCCCCCTCTTTCTCTCCCCCCATTTTTTCCGAAAATGGGGGGAGATGGAGGGGGGCATAGTCAGCCAACCCCTCCACCGTGACGATCTGCGCGCCGTGTGCGCGCGGCGCAGGGACGAGACACGACATCACGGCCTTGCCGTCCAAAAAGACGGTACACGCGCCGCACTCGCCCTCGGCACAGCCTTCTTTCGTGCCGATCAGCATCCCCTCGTCGCGGAGCAACCGCAGCAGGTTCTTCTCGTGCCCGTGCTTGAACACCATCTTCTTTCCGTTGACGGTTGTCTCGATCGGTTCGGGCAACTTCCATTCTGCCTTCTGCGTTTCACTTTCCGCCTTCCCCGCCAATAAAACAGGATTCTCAGGCATCCCCTCGCGTTCTGTTCCGTCGCGCAGGGCGCGAAGACCGCGCAACACGCTGACCCTCACCATCTCGCGGCGATACGCGGCGGAGGCGCGGATATCGTCAATGGGACGACTCGCCTCCATCGCGAGACGCGCCGCCTCGAGCATGACCTCGTCGGTGAGTTCTTTCCCAGCGAGATGGGATTCCGCTTCTCGCGCGTGGATGATGGTGGGCGCGACCGCTCCGAGCGTGATCGCGGCTGACGTGACCGCGCCCGCCCGAACGTCGAGAATGACCGCCGCGTTGACGATGGAGATCGCCTGGGCACGGCGCAGCGCCATCTTGATGAACGTCCCGCGCTGGGAGGTCGTCATCGCGGGGAAGGAGATGTCCACGAGGAATTCGTCGTCTCCCATCACTGTCTTGCGGACGCCCGTGTAGAACTCGGCGAGGGGAACCGTCCGCTCGCCGCGCGTGGAGAGGAGAGTCACCGACGCGCCGAGCGCCATGAGCGGGGTGATGGTGTCGTTGGCGGGCGAGGCGGTGATGAGGTTGCCCGCTACGGTGGCGCGGTTGCGGATCTGCGGCGCGCCCACTTCCCACGAGGCGCGTGCCAGTGGATAGGCGCGCGCGCGGATGAGTTCGCTGGCGGCCGCGGCGTTGTGCGTCACGAGCGGGCCGAGATGGATGAAATCGTCTTCGTCGAGGTGGATGCGGTCGAGGTCGGCGACGCGGCTGATATCAATGAGTGTGTCCACGCTGGGACGGACGCCGCGTTCGAGTTCGAGCATCAGATCGGTTGCGCCTGCCACAATGCGAGCGCGTCCCTCTTTTTCTGCGAGCAGGCGAATGGCCTGGTCAGTGGATGATACGGTGAAATATTCGCGCCACATGTTCGATTTCCTTTTCGTAATAATTCTAACACGGCACGGCTTAAATGGATTACCCCAGGGTTCGCGCCCTGGGGTAAGTGGTTGTTCGTGCAAAACCCTAAAGGTTTCCTTTGCGAACAGAGATGAATATCAGATGGCAGATTCTTGCAGGTCTCGGCTTTGGTTTGCGGGAAAAACCTTTAGGGTTTCCAGAAACGTTTAACTCGTGAAAACTTCGCTGCGGCGCTCGAAGGTCTCCACGGCCTGGCGCGCCAGTGTGGTCAGGTTGCGGATGGCGGCGGGCAGGGCTTCCTCGTCGGCGAGGGAGGCTTCCACGTTGTCGAGCGCGGCCCGCGTCTGGTCCGCGAGATCGAAGAAGGCGTTGTCGAAGGCGTAGAGTTTCGCCAGTTCCTCTTCGTTGATTTTGACGGCGTCGAAGAGTCCCGAAGCGCCGTAGGCGGCCTTGCTGATCTTGTCAATGAAGGTGCGGATCTTGATGACCGCCTTCTCCATATCGTCCACCTGCATGATCCCGCCGTTGGCGACGAGGTCGGCCTGCAGGGCGGAGGCGCGGCTGTAAAGTTCCTCGTAGCGCGTGGCGACGGTCTCGCGCAGGAGTTTATCGGCCGCGCGTCGGTTCTGGCGTTCGATGTAGCCGCTGAACCCGGGGATTTTGCTGGCCAGTTTTTTGAATGCATCCTGGGCGTTGGTTACTTGCTCGAATAGATCGCTCATGTGAGTCTCCTTGATTGCATATACGGGAAAAAGCGGGCCGCGTTGCGCGGTCTGCATCCATTATAGCCTGACTTCGGAGTTATAATCAAGAAAACCTTTGCCCCCCAGATGTCCTTTCATCTGCCAACATATTTCACCGTGAAGGAGGTTCTCCGCGGTGAATCATCATATCATCCAGATTCTAAGGAGAATTTCATGAGTACCGATATTGCATCCCTTTTGGGAGATAAAGCCGAATCGCTGCTGGGCTTCAACTCCCCGAAAATTCCCAAGGAACGCCTGCAACTCGCGGGACCCGATTTCGTGGATCGCGTCTTCCTGCAATCGGACCGCAACAACCGCGTCCTCGGCAACCTGACGTGGATGTACAACCACGGCCGCCTCGGCGGGACGGGTTACATGTCCATCCTGCCCGTGGACCAGGGCATCGAACATTCGGGCGGCGCGTCGTTTGCCAAGAATCCCGATTACTTCGACCCCGAAAAAATCATCCAACTCGCCATCGAGGGAGGGTGCAACGCCGTCGCCTCCACGTTTGGCGTGCTGGGGATGATGTCGCGCAAGTACGCGCACAAGATTCCCTTCCTCGTGAAAATCAATCACAACGAACTGCTGACATATCCCAACAGTTTCGAGCAGATCCTCTTCGGGACGGTGGAGCAGGCCTATGATATGGGCGCGGCCGCGGTCGGCGCGACCATCTATTTCGGTTCGGATGATTCGCATCGCGAACTGGTCGAGATCGCGGAAGCGTTTGCCCTCGCGCACGAACTGGGCATGGCTACCGTCCTGTGGTGCTACCTGCGCAACTCCGAGTTCAAGAAGGATAAGGATTACCACGTCTCCGCGGACTTGACAGGGCAGGCTAATCACATCGGCGTCACCATCGAAGCGGACATCGTCAAGCAGAAACTGGCCGAGAACAACGGCGGTTTCATCGCCCTGAACGCGGGAGGCAGTTCCTACGGCAAACTGGACAAGCGCATCTACAGCGAGTTGACCAGCGACCATCCCATTGACCTGTGCCGCTACCAGGTCATCAACTGCTACGCGGGCCGCGTCGGACTCATCAACAGCGGCGGCGCCTCGGGCGACAACGACTTCGCTGAGGCCGCCGCGACCGCGGTCATCAACAAACGCGCGGGCGGGCAGGGACTCATCTCTGGCCGCAAGGCCTTCCAGCGACCGATGGCTGAGGGTGTGAAACTGCTCAATACCATTCAGGATGTGTACCTGGATAAGAGCATTACTGTGGCATAACGAAAGGGAGACCTCCGAAGCCTGAACAACTTCGGAGGTCTGCTTTTAAGAACTCAGGGTTTGGCCTTTGCCTGCTCGGGTGGCGCATGTCCCTGGCATCCCTGCCGCAGAATCTCGAGACTGTTGGATGCATCAGGGGCGATCATTGCCGTAATACGCATGTGCGCCTCGAGTTGGGTGTTCGCTTTTGGCACCCATTCGCGCTTTCCATCGGAACAGCGTACGAGAATACAGCCTGACGGGAGACCGAGGGAACGCACCTCACGGCCGACGAAGGGGGCGCCTGTGTGGATGGTGAACTCCACCACCACTGGCTCCTTCAGGAGATGCCCCACGCCGCCGCGTTTCAGGTCGCGTTCCAGAAGCGCTTCATAAATGGGCAGATCCTTCATATACTCGGCCACCGCGTAGGCGCAGAAACAACTGACCAGCAACGGCAACATCTGGTGATAATTGCCCGTCATCTCAATGATCAGCATGATGCCTGTCAACGGCGCACGGACAATGGCGGTGAAGTAGGCCGCCATGCCGACCACTGCAAATGCCGCTGGGATCGGCGCAATGGCTGGCCAAAGCGCATGAGCAGTCTGCCCGACCGCCAAACCAGTCAACGCGCCCAGGACCAGGAGCGGAGCAAAGATGCCACCTGGCGCGCCCGTTCCATAACTGGAAATGGTCAACAAAAAGCGAACCAGAAAGAATATGGGAATGGCGATCAAAACCAGTTCGCCCTGGAGGGCGGATTCGGCCAATGCGTGTCCACTGCCGATGAGGAGCGGGGAAAACCATCCAGCAAGCCCGACCAGCCCTCCCGTCACGGCGGCGGCGGGCAGGGAAAAGCGCGCGGGGATGCGCGCGTACCATTGAATTGTAGATAAAAGTCCGCGATTGAATAACACACCGAGCAGTCCCGCGAGGATTCCCAACAAGGCAAAAATGGGCAGAGAAGCCAGCGGCGGCACAGGATAACTTGGGACGGCAAAGACAGGGAATTGTCCTGCGCCGATCCTTGCAATGATGTCCGCGATCACCGCGGCAACGAAAGCCGCCCCAAACACAATAGGTTGGAAGTCGCGTCGGACTTCCTCGAGCACGAAGATCAGCCCAGAAAGAGGCGCGTTGAAGGCGGCGGCCAATCCAGCGCCCGCGCCAGAGGAAATGAGGGTGAGACGTTCCCGCTCGGTGGATTTCAGCCAGCGGGAGGTGGCGTCACCAATCGCGCCGCCCATCTGGACAGTGGGACCCTCCCGCCCGAGGGCAAGTCCACTCCCGATGGCGACGATGCCTCCGAAGAACTTCACGGGCAGGACGCGCTTCCAGTCCAGTTTGCGGAAGCGGTGCAGGACGGCTTCCAGGTGCGGGATGCCGCTTCCACTGGCTTCGGGGGCGTAACGGCGCGTGATGGTAACCGAAACGCCTGCTCCAAGCATGGCAAACAACACGGGGAAGATCCAGCCAAAGACTGGGTATTGATGCGCCCAGGTGAGCATCCCGTTGCGGAGGGAATCCGCGCCTGTCAGCGCGGCGCGAAAGAGCAAGGCAACGACGCCAGCGAAAAAACCGACCAACGCGGCGCGCGGGAAAATCCAGCGACGCTGTTGGCGGACTTCCAGATATTCCTGGATCTCGGTGCGTACGGAACTGTCTATGTTTTCGGATGGGTGGTGCTGTTTGCCTCGTTGAATGATTTTCATGGATGGTGAGTTTTGGGTTCCCTTCGTTGGTATGGGTTTCGGGGTCTCCTTGTAAGAGGGGGTCTGGTGAGTTTTTGCCATTGTGATAAGAGTCTAAAATTGCGGAGCGCGGACTTGAGTCCGCCCGCCCAGGCAGACTGGAAGTCTGCGATCTGATAATTAGATAGAGACTAAGTCCAACGGCTTTCCAGTCACCCAATTTGGGGTATTATACAGCCTTACTGCTTGTCAACTACCAGGCGGCAAAGTGATGCAACAATCACCCAGCCCCTGAAACAGGAACCCCTCATGCCCTCTTCTGACCAAGGTATCACCAATGACCGCTACATGCTCATCCCGCGCGTGCTGATCTTCCTCACCCGCGGCGATACCGTCCTGCTCATCAAAGGCGCGCCGACCAAACGTCTGTGGGCAAACAAGTACAATGGCATCGGCGGCCACGTGGAGCGCGGTGAGGACGCTCTCTCCGCCGCGCGGCGCGAACTGCTCGAAGAGACGGGTCTCAGCGCGGACTTAAGTTTGGTTGGTACAGTCATGGTGGATGTGGAAGCGAATATCGGCGTCGGCCTATATGTCTTCACGGGACAGATCGAAACGTCCGTCCAGTTGCGCCCCTCGCACGAAGGGACTCTCGAATGGCTGTCCCTCTCTGCCATCGCTGATTATCCGCTCGTGGAAGATGTAGCCATCCTCCTCCAGAAACTCCAGGCCATGCGCCCCTCCGACCCGCCATTCTCCGCCCGTTCATTTTATAATGCCGCGGGCAAACTCCAGGTGCAATTTTCCTGAACCTCCATCCTCCATCCTCCATCTTCCATGTCCGAATCCCTTCGCCCCACCTACCTCGAAGTCAACCTTTCCCAACTGCGAAAAAACCTCGAAGCCATCCGTGCCCGCGTTGCGCCTGCCCGCGTCATGCCCATCCTTAAAGCCAACGCCTACGGTCATGGCATCGACGGTGTGGCAAAATACATCGCGGCCTTTGCCGATTACCTCGGCGTGGCGACGCTTGAGGAGGGCATCCACCTCCGCCAGATCGGCGTGGACAAACCCATCCTCGTGATGGGCGGGACGCTCCCCGAGCAGATTCCCTGGTTCCTGCGCTACGACCTGACCCTGACCGCCTCCTCCGCGGACCTGTTGCGGGCTGCCGGGCAATACGCGTTTCCATCGGGACAGAAAATCCGCGCCCACCTGAAAGTTGACACAGGCATGGAGCGCGTCGGCGTGCGCGATACCGATGTGATTCCCTTTCTCGAACTGGCCGCGTCCTGCAAAAGCGTGGAGGTGGAAGGCATCTACAGTCACTTCGCCAACGCCGATTCCCTCGACCTGTCCCATGCCAGACTGCAATTGGAACGCTTCCAGGAAGTCCTGCGCTTCTACGAATGGAGGAGCCTGCCACCCCCGCCCCTGCGACACCTCTCCAATTCGGGCGGCATCCTCCAACTCCCCGATGCAAATTTCGACCTGGTGCGGCCTGGCATCATGTTCTACGGCATCTATCCCGCTTCCGACCTGCCTCGCACCGTGGATGTGAAGCCCGCCATCATCTGGCGCTCGCGGGTCGCGTATTCCAAGGTCACGCCGCCCGGGCGGCCAGTCAGTTACGGGTCCACGTGGCAGGCCGAACGTCCGACGCGAATCGTCACCGTCCCGTGCGGATACGCCGATGGCTATTTCCGTCGCATGAGCGGAAAGGCGCGCGTCCTCATCCACGGGAAATCCTATCCACAGGTGGGGCGCATCTGCATGGACCAGTTTATGGTGGACGCGGGCGAGGAGGAGATCGCCCTTGGCGATGATATTGTCCTGCTCGGCGAAGGCATCACCGTCCACGATTTCGCTGAATGGATGGGCACCAGTCCCTACGAAGTGTTGACGAGCATCAGCGCCCGCGTCCCGCGCGTGTTCGTGGAATGAGACCCGTCCCGCCCAAATTGGGAGATGAGGATGGTACAATCCGCCCGCTCGATACCTACCGTCATTGCGAGGAAGGTGCTCTTCCTGACGAAGCAATCTCCTCGTCAAAAGGGATTGCTTCGGGAAGAACACCCTCGCAATGACGAACATATGAGGCCCTTTGAAACGTAACTTTCTCACCTATCTACCCCTCCTTCTTTTTGTCTCTCTCATCGTCGCACTCGACCAGTGGACCAAGTGGCTGGTGCGGACGCATATTCCCTTTGGCGGCGCTTGGCTCCCCGAAGGCTGGGACTGGCTCATGCCGTATGTGCGCATCGTTCATTGGGCGAATACGGGTGCGGCCTTTGGCATGTTCCAGAATGGCAATGCGGTCTTCACCGTTTTGGCGATCATCGTCATCATCGTCATCTTCTATTACTATCCGCGCGTGGAGCGCGCAGATTGGCCCTTGCGCGTGGCGATGGGCATGCAGATGGCGGGCGCAGCGGGCAACCTGGTGGACCGCTTGTCGCGGCGCGAGGTCACCGATTTCATTTCCGTGGGGACGTTCCCCGTCTGGAATGTGGCCGACGCCAGTATCACCGTTGGGGTGGCAGTCCTTTTGCTGGGCGTCTGGCTCAAGGAACGAGCAGAGCGTAGAGAGCAGTTGGCAGAGAACGGAGAGCAGTCGTCGGTGAACGGTGATCAGCCTTTAGGGGATGACACAACCAAGTAACGCGGCTTATTTTCATCCTTCATATTTCATCATTCATCCTTTCCCCCATGACCGACCGAATCGAATCCTTCACCTACACGGGCGAGACGCCCGACCGATTGGACAAGTTCCTCGTCCGCAACCTGCCTGAATTTTCGCGGGCGCGTTTGCAGGGACTCGTCAGCGACGGATTCGTGTCCGTAGACGGCCTCCCCGCCAAAAAGTCGGGGCAGACGCTGGAGGCGGGCGCGGTCGTCGAAGTGCGCATCCCGCCTCCCGTCCCGAGCGGACTCGTCGGCGAAGACATCCCGCTCGATATCGTCTTCGAGAACGACGATTTGCTGGTCGTCAACAAACCCGCGGGGATGGTGGTGCATCCCGCCGCGGGTCACGATTCGGGGACGCTCGTCCACGCGGTGCTGGGATACGATCCCGACATCGAAGGCATCGGCGGCGAGGAGCGGCCAGGCGTCGTCCACCGCCTCGACAAAGAGACCTCGGGGCTGATCGTGCTGGCGAAAAACGAACGCGCCCACCGCTGGTTGCAGGACCAGTTCCGCCTGCGAAAGGTGGAGAAGACGTATCTTGCCCTCGTGGACGGCGCGCCGCCCACACCCGCAGGCCGCGTGGAGGCCGCCATCGGCCGCGACCCGAGTCATCGCAAGCAGATGGCCGTGCTCCCCGCAGGCAAGGGACGCGAGGCTGTCAGCGAGTACAGGACGCGCGAAACGTTCACGAACTACACCCTGCTGGAGTTTCATCCGCATACGGGACGGACGCACCAGATCCGCCTGCACTGCGCTTTTCTTGGTTGTCCGATCGTGGGGGACATGGTCTACGGGCGGAAGAAACCCTCCCTGACGATTGACCGTCACTTTTTGCACGCCGCGAAGTTGCGAATTGTTCTGCCAAACGAAAAAGAGCCGCGTCTCTTCGAAGCGCCATTGCCCGAGGAGTTGGAAAGGGTGTTGGAGGAGTTGAGGAGGGGGGAGAGGTGAATATTTCCCCTTCCAGCCTCTGCCATCTGTGAAAAATTGTGGGGGAAGGCGTTATACGCTACGCGTGGAAAATGCTTGAAAATGCCGCAGAATCCCACCCGTCCGCTGGTAGGGTCA
>DYKX01000321.1 GCA_020722375.1 Anaerolinea thermophila | reverse complement strand
GGCGTTTGGCGTCATGCCCTTGCAGTCCATCGTCCCGCCCTGATGGGGTGGGATTGACGCAATGAAAACGCGATGAAAGGAGACAAAATGCGTTCCCCATTTTTGAAAGCCGTGCTGGTTATGTTCGCTTTGGTACTTGTCGGAGTAGGAATCACAATTGCTTGTAAAGCAGGTACATCGTTAGAGACAATGGTTCCAGCCGCTGTCGCGGCACCTCCACCAACGCCAACGGAATTGCCACCCGCAGAAAAAGAAGTTGCCGAACGCGCCAAGCAATATTTGCGCGAACATGCAGCAGAATTTTCGCTGCGATCAGATTTGTCTGATCTCGAAGTATCACGCGTTGACATTAGTTTCGGTGCGGGCATTGTTGGTTTCAGACAACTCTACCGAGGTATTCCCGTTGACGGAACGGGCGTCACTGTATTCTTTTTCAATAACTCGAAAGAGCCATACAAAGTGAGTAATGCGTACAATCCCCATATCGTTGTCCGCGATGTTACGCCGCCCTACCCAGGTCCCAATGGTAGCGTCCCGACGTTGACGCCCAAACTATCGGCGAATGACGCATTATCCAAAGGTTTGGTGGCTTTGAATGTCAAAGGACAATTGATGAAACAGGCAACGCCAGAACTTGTTCTTTATCCAGTGGGCAGAGTCGGTTTCAATATGCAGTACGCCCTGGCATGGCGCATGACCCTGCACGCGCTCAATCCGCCTGGGGACTGGGATGTGGTCATTGATGCGCTGACTGGCGAAACCCTTCGCACCTACAATCTGCGACCCTCGCCGATGTCTCGAAACTCATCCGGTCCCAATTCTTCCTCAAGCAGTACCGCGTCTGGAGAGCCATCGCCGACAAGCCCGCCGCGCGTGGTTCAGTCCACTCCACTTCCCCAAGCCAAGCCTACTCCTTCCAAGCAACCCGAATCCGTTATCGCTGGTAAGCCACTTCCGCCCTCTGGTACAGCCACCGCGAATGTGACTTCGCCCAAGCCGACGCGACCAACACCAGTTCAATCGTCGAATGCGCTGCCCATGCACCCTGATCACAAGGTA
>DYKX01000137.1:4848-6617 GCA_020722375.1 Anaerolinea thermophila | reverse complement strand
TGCGCAGCCTGGGCGAAGAAAAGACCGTGACGGTCTTGAACTTCAGCCCGGCGCCCGCGACGGGAGCCAGTCCATGTACAGCCACCATGGGCCGCTCCAATCCACGCAGGCCAGATACTCTTCCGCCAGCGGCCACCAGATGTAGACGATGAGGAAAATGGTCACGAAAAATCCGCCCAGCAAAACACTGCTGTGGCGAGTCCACAGGGTGGGCAGAGAGTTGCGCATGGCCGAATTATATCAGGCGTAATTTGTTGCCTTTCCCGTATAAAAGATACGGTGAAAAGGCAAAATTCATAAAAATGGGGATTGACAAGCGCATCTAATTCCTTATAATGGGTTTAGTTTGTTGCCTCAACATACTAATTCCCATGGATAGCAAAACTACAGCCGACCAAGCCTTTGTTCGCGAGCTCAATTTATCCCTCGTTCTGAGGCGAATCCAGAACGAAACGCGGGTCTCGCGCGCTCAACTGGCTGGTGAGACAGGGTTGAACAAATCAACCGTTTCCAGCCTGGTGGACGAGTTGACGAAGCGCGGATTGATTCACGAAACAGGCATCAATTCTACCGGGGCTGGACGGCCGGCTGCCCTGCTCGAGATCAATCCACAGGCCGGCTGTATAGTGGGGGTCGAACTGGGGGTGGATTTTGTCTCGGTGGCCCTGACAGATTTTCTTGGAAAGATTCTGTGGCGAAAGATGGCCGGCACAGATCCGGCCGAGGCGCAGGACCGGGTGATTGCCCACACGTTTCAATTGGTGGATGAGGCGATGGAAGTCTGCCGCGGGATATCCCTGCCGCTGCTGGGACTCGGTCTCGCGACGCCCGGAACGGTTGACCTGAACGAGGGGATTCTGGTCTTTGCCCCGAATCTGCACTGGCACAACGTTCCATTTCGTCAGCGCTTTTCGGAGCATACCGGTCTGAAGGTCTTCGTGGAGAACGACGCCAACGCTGCCGCAGTTGCGGAGCACTTGTTTGGCATTGCCCGCCAATGCACCGACTTTGTCTTTGTCTTTGCCGGTGTGGGGATCGGCGGCGGGTTCTTCCTGAATGGGAAACTGTATCGCGGCAAGAATGGCTACGCCGGGGAGATCGGTCACTCACCGATCATGGCAGATCCTCTCCAGCCGCCCTGCCATTGCGGGAACCGCGGCTGCTGGGAAACCTATGCCAATCAATACTCGATCATTCAACGCGTGCAGGCGCGGCTGGAAGTGAAGCGGAGCAGCATCATTCCGAACCTGATGGCGGAACAGAAGGCTCCGCTTTCGATTCCCCTGATCAAACAGGCGGCGGATGCCGGTGATGCAGAGGCGATAAGTTCCTTTGCCGAGGCTGGCGCGGCCATGGGGCAGGGACTGGCCACCATCATCAATTTCCTGAATCCAGAGAAGATCATCCTTGGCGGGCCGTTGAGCGTCGCTGCCCAATACATGCTGCCTGCGGTGCAGGAGGCGGTCGCGAAACACTGCCTGCCGGAGATCGGGAAAAAGGTCAGTGTAGAACTGTCGCAGTTTGGCGCGGATGCCAGCCTGATCGGCGCCATAGCCATTGTTGCCGACAATGTTCTTTCCAATCCCACCCATGTGGAAAGGAGGTGATGGCAGGGAAAGAGTTTGAGATGACCACATCCGATCACCTTTCAGAAAATTGAATCGTAAAAAGGAGAAGAAAAACATGTCCAAGAAACTGTCGTACAGCCTGCTGGCTGTCCTGATGATTACTGTAACTGTCCTTTCAGCCTGTGCGCCCGCCACCCAGCC
>DYKX01000137.1:0-4748 GCA_020722375.1 Anaerolinea thermophila | reverse complement strand
CCGCCACCCAGCCACCTGCCGCCACCGAGCCGCCTGCGGCCGGCGGCCAGGTGGAAGTCTTCTCGTGGTGGACCGGCGGAGGCGAGGCGGCCGGCCTCGAGGCCATGATCAAGGTCTTCAATGCCGCGTATCCCGATATTGAATTTATCAACGCGGCTGTGGCTGGCGGTGCAGGTACCAATGCGCGCGCCGTGCTGGCGACCCGCCTGCAGGCCGGCGATCCGCCCGATTCGTGGCAGGGCCACGCGGGTCAGGAATTGATCGGTACCTATGTCGCTGGCGGCCAGATCGAACCGCTGAATGACCTCTACGAATCCGAGGGCTGGCTTGCGGTCATGCCCGAGACGCTCATCCCGCTTATCTCGCAGGATGGCAACATCTACTCCGTGCCGGTGAACATCCATCGCGCCAATGTGCTGTGGTACAACCCGGGCATTCTCGAAGCCAACAATGTGGCCGTTCCCACGACGATGGATGAATGGCTTGCCGCCATGGAAACCCTCAAAGCCGCCGGCGTCCAGCCGCTGGCCCTGGGCGAGCAGTGGACCAAGATGCATCTGCTCGAGACTATCCTGCTTGGCACGCTCGGTCCAGACGCTTATAACGGCCTGTGGGATGGTTCCACCGACTGGGGCAGCGCTGAGGTCAAGGCTGCGCTCGACAACTACGTCAAAGTGCTCAGCTATGCCAACACTGATTCGGCCTCGCTCTCCTGGCAGGATGCCTCGCAATTGGTCGTCAATGGCGATGCCGCCTTCAATGTGATGGGTGACTGGGCCGAGGGCTACTTCCGCGAAATCGGCAAGGCCCCGAACACGGATTACGGCTGGGCACCCGTACCCGGCAGTGTCGGCGTCTTCCAGTTCCTATCCGACTCGTTCGTGCTGGCTGTCGGCGCGCCGGATCCCGAGGGTGCGACGGCCTGGTTGAAGATCGCCGGTTCCAAGGCGGGTCAGGAAGCGTTCAACCCGGTCAAGGGTTCCATCTGCGCCCGCACGGACTGCGACAAGTCACTGTTTGGCGAATACCTGCAGTCAGCCATGGACGACTGGTCCAGCAACATCGTTGTCGGCTCGCTGACCCACGGCGTGGTCGCCAACGACTCGTGGAAGTCCGAGATCGACACCGCGCTGGGCGCGTTCATTGCCGATGGCAATGTGGACGCCTTCCAATCTGCGCTGGTGGCGGCCTGCCAAAACTCCGGTCCCTGCAAGTAAGAATCCAGTGTAGAATCATTGAGGCTCCGCAGACGCGGAGCCTCAACCCTTCCATCTTGGAGTGAGGTCCGTCATGTTTAGAGATAAAGACCGCTATTTGTCTATTCTTCTGATCTCGCCCTCCATTCTGGCGGTCCTGATTTTTATTTACGGATTCATCGGTTGGTCGGTGCGCGTTTCTCTCAGCAAATGGAAGGGACTCAATCCAGACTATACCTGGAATGCGCTGAACAATTACATTGAACTCTTCAAAGATACTCGCTTCCATGTGGATGTTCGCAATACGCTCATCTTTACTGCTGTGTTTGTGGTCGGCAGTATCATTGTGGGGTTCCTGCTGGCTGTGATGCTCGACCAGGGCTTGAAAGGGGAGGGGTTCTTCCGCAGTCTGTTTCTTTTCCCAATGGCGATTTCCTATATCGTGACCGGGGTCGTCTGGCGCTGGCTGATGAACCCTGCCGAGGGCTCGCGCACCAGCGGTTTCAATTTGTTATTTTCCTATCTTCATCTTGATTTTCTAAAAAATGCCTGGCACACGACGCCCAATTGGGGCATGGCCGCCATTGCCCTGGCGGCCATTTGGCAGATGTCGGGATACACCATGGCATTATATCTGGCAGGATTGCGCTCCATCCCGGCCGAATTGCGCGAGGCCGCCCAGATTGACGGGGCAAACGAGATCCAAATCTATCGTCACATCATCCTTCCTTTGCTGGCCCCCGTGACCCTCAGCGCGCTCATTATCCTCGGCCACATGTCGCTCAAGGTGTTCGACCTGATCATCGCCATCGCCGGAAAGCAGTATCCGTTGGACGTTCCAGCCATTTACATGTGGCAGACCACCTTCGATGGTCTGTTTTACGGACGGGGCGCCGCCATTGGCATCCTGCTCCTGATCAGTGTGGCCCTGCTCATCATTCCATACATTCGCTATACCCTTAAGACGGAGATACAGCAATGATCGCGAAACTCCGCCTTACCCGAAACTGGTTGTACGTTCCCCTCGTCGCCATGGCGATCTTTTATCTCATCCCCATGTATGTCATGCTGGTGACGGGCTTCAAAAGTTTTGCGGAAGTAGACCTGAAGACAATGTGGGACCTGCCGCGCGGCATCCACTTTGACAATTATGTCGAAGCCTTTTCCAAACTATCCCCCTCGCTGTGGAACAGTTTCGCCATGGTCATCCCCGCTACCCTGCTCTCCTCGGCGCTGGGCTCGTTGAACGGTTTCATCCTCGCCAAATGGAAGTTTCGCGGGGCCGACTTCATCTTCCCGTTCATCCTGTTCGGCATGTTCATCCCATATCAAAGCATCCTCATCCCGCTGGTGCAATTCATGAAGGCCGTGGGCATCACCGGACTGCCCGGACTGGCGCTGGCGCACATCATCTACGGCATTCCGATTACCACGCTCACCTTTCGCAACTATTACGCCAGCCTGCCGCAGGAATTGCTCGAGGCCGCCAAGATTGACGGCGCGGATATGCTGGGCATCTACCGTTACATCCTCCTGCCGATCTCGATTCCAAGTTTCGTGGTTGTGCTCATCTGGCAATTCACCTCCGCCTGGAACGACTTTCTCTTCGCGGTGGTGCTGACCGGCAATACCGAATGGCCCATCACCGTCGCGCTCAATAATATGGCGGGCAGTCAGATCATTGCCTGGAACGTGCAGATGGCCGGCTCCCTGCTGGCCGCGTTGCCCACCCTGCTGGTCTACATCTTCCTCGGCCGTTACTTCCTGCGCGGACTGCTGGCTGGCTCGCTCAAGGGATAGGATGGCTGGCCGCGTTCTCAACTGGGGACTGCTCTCCACCGCGCGCATCAACCGCGCCCTCATTCCTCCGATCAACGCATCCAAACGGAACCGCGTGCTGGCCGTCGCTTCGAGGGGCCAGTCTTCCGCCGACGCCTACGCCCGCGAGTGGAAGATTCCCCGCGCGCACGGCACTTACGAGGCCCTGCTGGCCGATCCCGAAATAGACATTATCTACAACCCGCTTCCGAATCACCTGCACGCTGAATGGACGATCAAGGCCCTGCGCGCCGGCAAGCACGTCCTGTGCGAGAAGCCCCTCGCGTTGACCCTCGCCGAAGTGGATGCCATGTCCGCCGCGGCGCGCGAGACGGGCAAAGCGCTGGCCGAGGCGTTCATGTATCGGCACCACCCCCAGACTCTCAAAGTCAAGGAAATTGTGGATAACGGCGCGCTCGGCAAACTGCAATTGATCAAGGGATCGTTTACCTTCAACCTTACGCGCCAGGGGAATTTCCGCTTTCAGAAAGAAACCGGCGGGGGCAGTATCTGGGACGTGGGTTGTTATCCCATCAGTTACGCGCGTATGCTCGTCGGGGCGGAGCCGCTCGAAGTCTTTGGGTGGCAAGTCATGGGCGCTGCCCTGAGCTTGTCGAAGGGCGCCGGTGGAGCCGATATGACCTTTGTCGGGCAGATGCGATTCGCGAACGATGTCCATGCTCAATTCGACTGCGGTTTCCAATCCCCGTTGCGTTCCTTTATGGAAATCGTCGGCTCGGAGGGGAGTCTGGCGGTGCCGAGGCCGTTCAAGCCGGGCCGCAATGAGAAAATCTTCCTCACCCGCGGGGATAAAACCGAGACGATCAGAATCCCCGGCCAGCAACTCTATCTCGGCGAAGTGGAGGACATGGCCGATGCCGTCCTGTTCGGCCGGCCGCCGCGCGTGACATTGGCCGACAGCCGCGCCAATGTGGCCGCGATTGTCGCGCTGCTCGAGTCGGCACGCACCGGCAAGCCCATCCTGCTTGGTTCGGTGGATCCCGCTTAAGGCGGCGGATTATGGCGGCGAACGGTTTTGAATCTAAGACGGCGCGAACAGTACGAGGATCACAATGAGCGCCGCAAAAATTCCTGTCAGCAGGGACAGCCACACCAGCCACGAGCGTTCATGTTGGCGCATCATCGCAGCCAGTCCGACGACTCCCGCCGCGAGTCCGCAGGACAGCATGAAGGTCCAATAGACCGGCAGGAACACTTGGCGGAATGGCGTGGCGCTATCGTAATAGGGCGCGAACACTGTAGCGTTAATGAAAAACATCACTGCGAACGCGACCATCAGCCATACTGCCCACCAGCCTGGGCGGGTGTGAGGGCGTTGTGTGAAATGGGTCGAACCGGTTGTCATCTCGCACCTCCTGGTATGAAGCGGAAGGGACAAACCAACCCTGCCATCAGTATAGTGCGCTTGCCGGCGCGATTCAATCCCAAAATTCCTCCTCATGTGAATTGACTTTTCCCCCCTCCTCGTCTAAACTTCCCGCATGCTTGCCCGCGTCTATTCCTGCGCTGTGGTGGGACTCGAAGGCGTCATCGTCGAAGTCGAAGTAGATACCACCTCAGGCTTTCCCGGCATGGACATCGTCGGCCTGCCCGACGCGGCCGTGCGCGAGAGCAGTCAGCGCGTACAGGCCGCGGTTAAGAACGCCGGCCTCCCCTACCCGCGCAGGCCACGGGGAGTACGCTCCGGGTGAATTTGCCGCCCTTCGGAGGGAT
>DYKX01000320.1 GCA_020722375.1 Anaerolinea thermophila | reverse complement strand
AAGGTCAGGGACAGGGGCAAGCCCTGTCCCAACAGAACCAGACCAACTGGTGGGAAGTCATTGACTGGCGCATCCTGCTGTTGGCCGTCGGTGCGCTGTCCATTGCCTTCACGCTGATCTTCATGGGAGTGGAGTCGCTCAAAGCGCGGGCGCGTCCTGCTCCGCCCGAAGATGAATCGAAGAAAACAGGATGACCGTTTCGTGAGTGCATCACACTCGCGGTAATTCAGGCCGCGCCGATCGGCGCGGCCTTTTTGTTCCCGACATTTGTCGTATGCGGCTTTACGGTAGCCTCCGCTAAAGCATGGCGGCGCATAAATCCTGCGAAAAATGGGGTTCACCGGCAGGCACGTGCAATTATTTTTTAAATTGGTGGTGGTACATTTGTAAGTGATGAACCTTCACGATCTGCGACCTTGGAACGCGAATGACGCAAATGGGCGAATTTCCCTGGCGGGCGGAGCCAGGGAGTGCAGGTGTTCGCGCCACACCTGCACTGCACCGAAACGCACAAAGTCCCCAAAGCGCAGCGGAGCGGGAGTGCGGTGCAAGTGTTCGCGTTCCAAATCGGTCAATCTGTCAAGCGACTTTGAGAAGACCATAAGTAAGTGAAGGTATAGGTGCGCCCCTCACCCAGCGCGGAACGTTCGGCGCGCAGTTTGACCGTGTCGTTGTCCACGATGAGGATGTCGTTGGGGAAGTCGCCGTCGCCGAGGCCGTTGTCAGGTTCGTTCGAGGTGACCGACAAAAGCGTCACGGAGGCCGTGTCGCTCGAAGTCACGAAGGAGGCGTTCACCGTCACGTACTTGTGGTTGGCGGGCCACAGTTCCGTCTTCGAGTCCCACCACAGCGCAGGAGTAGATGCGTGCAAGCATGAGGGTAGTTTAGACGAGGAGGGAGGAAAAGTCAATTCACATGAGGAGGAATTTAGGGATTGAATCGCGCCGGCAAGCGCACTATACTGATGACAGGGTTGGTTTGTCCCTTCCGCTTCATACAGGAGGTGCGAGATGGCAACCGGTTCGACCCATTTCACACAACGCCCTCACACCCGCCCAGGCTGGTGGGC
>DYKX01000136.1:1955-6726 GCA_020722375.1 Anaerolinea thermophila | reverse complement strand
CGCATCTTTTTTCCGCGCAACACGGGACGCGAAGCCATCCAGTTTTATTGGACGCTCCTCGTCGCCGCGATTTTTCAAACGGGGTTAACCTTCCAGACGCTCAAGATTGGCACGGCCATCCTCGGCTTCCTCACACTGCCGTTCATTTATCTGCTCGGACAAGAGACCGCCAACCGCCGCGCGGGGTTGCTTGCCATGCTCTTCGCGGGCATCGCCTACTGGCCGAACGTCATCAGCCGCGTTGGCCTCCGCTTTCCGCTCTATCCGCTGTTCGTCGCGTCGACTCTTTTCTTCCTCCTGCGCGGCCTGCGGACGCGTAATCGTAACGATTTCATTCTTTCGGGAATTTTTCTGGGGCTTGGATTCCATGGATATACCCCATTTCGGATCGTGCCGCTGTTGGTGGTGGCGACGGTGTTGTTGTATATCGGTACACAGGTAGACAGGTACACACGTAAACAGGTCTTGCAAAATTTTGGCGTCCTGCTTGGAGGCGCGCTGGTGGTGTTTTTGCCTCTGCTTCGATACGCGCTTTCCAATCCCGATCAATTTTGGTTTCGCGCATCATCCCGAGCAGTTGTAGAAAACCCCATCCCGATTTTCTTTTCCATTCTCTGGAACGCGTTGCGGATGTTCAACGTCAATGATGGGAATATCTTTGTCAACTCGATTGTCCACCGCCCCGCGTTGGACGTGGTGACGGGCGCGCTCTTCCTCCTCGGCTTGACTCTGCTCCTCGTCCGCCGCCGCTTCCTTGACCTCTGGCTGGTCGCCGCGATTTTGACCTTGATTCTGCCTTCGGTCTTTTCCCTGGCCTTCCCCGACGAGAATCCCGCGTTGAACCGCGCGGGCGGCGCGTTGGTGCCCGTCTTCGTCCTCGTGGGGATGACGCTCGATGGTCTCCTCACCCGCCTCCAGTCAGGTTTGAACCGAAGCGGGGAGAGGCTCATCGCCGCGGGCGTGGTCGGAATCCTGTTCGCCGCGTCCGCCATCCAGAATTACGATCTGGTCTTCCGTCAATATGACGAGCAATATCAGCGCGTGGTGTGGAGAACGTCGGAGATGGGCGCGGTCATCGAGGAATTTGGAAAACCTGAAAGCGTCTGGATCGTCCCCTACGAGCAGTGGGTGGACACGCGCCTGCCTGGGCTGTGGGCGGGATCCCCCTCCGGCCGCGATTTTGGCCTGCCGCGCGAGAGACTGGCAGATACGTTACAATTGCCCGCACCCAAGTTGTTTCTCTTCAAAGCCAGCCCCAGGGCCGACGCCTTTGATGACACCGCTACTCTGGAAGTTTTACGCGAGTTGTATCCGCAGGGCGAATTAACTTTGCATGAATCAGAACCGTGGTGGCAGAGTTTCTGGGTATACTTCGTCCCCGCGCCGTAGAGGTACACAAGCACAAACGTAGACAGGTACACAGGTACACAGGTACACAGGTAGACACGGAACACGTAATACGCAACACGCAATACGCATCACACAAACCACACGACCAACCCATGCCTTCAAAACGATCCTGGATTTACGATCTTCTTTTAATCGCTGTTCTTATTGTGGCGGCATATTTGCGTTTAACTGGTGTACAGTGGGGCGAGGGACAACACCAGCACCCCGACGAATTATTTCTGACTGGCGTGGTTGAAAACTTGCGCGCCCACGCCTGCATGGACGAAGGCGTTTCGATTGACATCTGTCCGCCCGAACGTCAGCGCTGGATGACGCTTGGCGAATATTTCGACACCGCCAATTCCACGCTCAACCCGCGCAATCGCGGCGCTGGATTTTACGTCTACGGCAACTTGCCTGTCACGCTCATCCGTGTGACGTATGAGGCAATCCCTGAAATAAAAGGTTTTCTGGCTGGAAAAGGCGGATGGCTTTCCAATCTGTCGGAGGGCTTTGATACCGGCCCGATGAAGTATTTCGGCCGCCAATTCTCCGCACTGGCCGACCTGTTCACCATTCTGATTCTCTACTTCATCGTGGAGCGGCTCTACAATCAAAAGGTGGCGCTGCTCGCCGCGGCGTTCTCCTCACTGGCGGTGATGCAGATCCAGCAGTCGCATTTCTTCACCGTGGACCTGTTTATGAACCCGTTCATGTTCGCGGCGTTGTATTTCGCGGTGCGCATCGCGTATGATGGTAGACAGGTAGACACGTATAAAGGTGCGCAGGTAGACACGTACACAGGTACACACGTAGACACGGAAACCAAGTCTCCTAACTCCTATCCCCTAACTCCTAACTCGCCTTCATCCTTCCTTCGCAATCCTCTCTTCTGGCATTCCATCCTCTTTGGCCTCTTCCTCGGCATGGCCGCCGCGTCCAAGATCAACGCGGTGGTGATGGCAGTGGTGCTGCCTGTCGCGCTGTGGCTTCGCCTCAGTAATCAGTCATCAGTAAACAGTGATCAGTCCACAAGTAGAAAACTGAACACTGGTCACTGGTCACTGATCACTTTGTATTTGGTTGTCGGCGGCCTCGCCACCATCCTTGCCTTCCGCATCTTCCAACCCTACGCCTTCGACACCATCCTCCCCAACGAGCAATGGCTCGCGAACATGAAGGAGATCCGCGCACAGGCCACAGGCCTCGCGGACTTGCCGTGGAATCTGCAATGGGCGCGGCGGACTCACCTTTACTCGTTCACCAATCTGACCGTCTGGGGACTCGGTCTTCCGCTTGGCATCCTCGCATGGACGGGATTCCTCGTCATGGGCTGGCGCATCTTCAAGCATCGCGAGACGCGTCATCTCCTCCTCTGGGGCTGGACGGCAATCTACTTCATCTGGCAATCGCTCCAATTCAACGCCACCATGCGCTATCAGTTGCCGATCTATCCACTGCTGGCGATGATGGCCGCGTGGGTCGTGGACAAGTACACAAGTAAACAGGTAGACACGTATACAGGGAAACAGGTAACTCGCAACTCGTATCTTGTACCTATCTCCCATCTCCTATCAGGCATTGTTCTGATTCTCACCGCCATCTGGGCCTTCGCCTTCCTCAGCGTCTACACCCGTCCCGAAACGCGCATGGACGCTTCGCGCTGGATCTACCAAAACGTCCCCGCGCCGATCAACCTGCGCTACACCGACGGGACATCCCAGCCCCTGCCATATCCTGCCGAAGCGATCATTGCCAGCGGCGCGCCATACGTGACGACCTTCACCGCCGCCGCAGACGGCGCGCTGACGGAAGTCCTGCTCCCGCACGTTCTCGCCATGCCCGCCTCCACCCAGACGTTGAGCGTGTCCCTGCCTGGACAGCCCGATTCCGCCCCCATTCTGACGGCCTCCCTCACCTCCGAATTCCGCGCGGACGATGATCCACGCGGCGAACCCGTCACATTTAAGTTCAATGAACCCTTCCTGCTGATGAAGGGACAGACTTACTTCCTGCGCATCGAAACGACGGGCGCGGTCAAACTGGCGGGCGCGGCCATTGCCAACGAAACCGACTACGACTGGAACCTGCCCTTCCGCGTGGACGGCTATGACGCGTTCGGCGGACTCTACCGCGGCGACCTCAACCTGCAAGTCTACTGGGACGACAACGCTGACAAGGTGGCGCGCTTCCAGAACATCCTCGACCAGACCGATACCATCTTCATCCCGACCAATCACCAATACGGACAGATCACGCGCATCCCCGAGCGCTATCCGCTGACCACACTCTACTATCGCGAACTGATCGGCTGTCCGCCCGGCGAAGACATCATCCGCTGTTACCGCGTGGCCGAGCCTGGCACCTTCGAGGGGCGTCTCGGCTTTGAGTTGGTCAAGACGTTTGAGTCATATCCCACGCTTGGATCGCTCGTCATCAACGACGGCGCGGCGGAGGAGGCTTTCACTTTCTACGACCATCCCAAAGTGCTGATCTTCAAGAAGACTGCCGACTACGACTCCGCCAAAGTCGCGGCCATGCTCAACTCAGTAGATTTGACAAAGGTCGTCCGACTCACGCCGAAGGAAGCGGGCAATTACGAACCGCCGAAGAGTCTCACCCTGCCCGCGGAGCGTCTCGCGGCGCAACAGGCAGGCGGGACGTGGTCACAACTCTTCGATTACGACTGGCTGCAAAATAAAGTTCCCGCCCTGGGCTTGGTCTATTGGTATCTGTTCATTTTCCTGCTCGGACTGGTGACCTATCCGATCACGCGGCGCGTTTTACCCGGGCTGGCCGATAAGGGATACGCGCTCTCGCGCGTGCTGGGATTGGTCATCTTTGCGTACGCGGCGTGGCTGCTCGGCTCGCTGGGAGTCCCCGTCAGCCGCGGGTTGCTGGGAATCGTTTTCGGGGCGATGACGCTGGTTGGGGCGTGGCAGGCCTGGGTCCAGAGAGAGGCGCTGGCGTCCGAGTGGAAGTCCAACCGGCACGCCTTCCTCCTCGTCGAGGGCGTCTTCCTGTCGCTCTTCCTGCTCGACCTGTTCATCCGTTTCGGCAACCCCGACCTGTGGCATCCGTCGAAGGGCGGCGAGCGTCCGATGGACTTTTCGTATTTCAACGCAGTCATCAAGTCCGCGATCTTCCCGCCGTACGATCCGTGGTTCGCGGGTGGGTATATCAACTACTATTATTACGGCTTCGTGCTGGTGGGCATGCCCGTGAAATTGCTCGGCATCGTGCCAACCATCGCGTATAACATGATTTTGCCGACGCTGTTCGCGCTGGTGGGGACGGGAGCGTTTACGGTGGGGTACAACCTCGTCCGCGCGGGTACACAGGTAGACACGTACACAGGTACACAGGTAGACACGTACACAGG
>DYKX01000136.1:0-1855 GCA_020722375.1 Anaerolinea thermophila | reverse complement strand
CACAGGTAGACACGCAACACGCAACACGCAACACGCAACACGCATCACTGATCACTGGCTTTGCCGCCGCCTTCCTCACCCTCCTCCTCGGCAACCTCGGGACGATCCAGATGCTGGTGCGCGCCTTCCAGCGACTCGGCGCGCCCGGCGGCGTGGTGGGCGAGGCGGGATTCTTCCAACGCTTCCTCTGGGGACTGGATGGCTTCGCCAAAAGTCTCGCGGGCGGCACGCTTCCTCTCGGACGGGGAGACTGGTACTGGCTTCCGAGCCGCGTCATCCCCGCCCCCGGCGACGTGGAGCCGATCACCGAGTTCCCGCTGTTCACCTTCCTTTACAGCGACCTGCACGCGCACATGATCGTGTTCATGCTGGCGTTGTTCATGATTGCCTGGGGGTTGTCGATTGGGTTGTTTTTACGGAATACGGATTACGAAGTACGTACTGCGTATTCCGTACTGCGTCATGTTGTGCCTCCGCTTGTGTTGGGCGCGTTGGTTTTGGGCGCGATCTACCCCACCAACACCTGGGACGCGTACACCTACCTGCCGCTGTCTGCCATTGCGTTGGGATACGCGCTGTTTAATGCGTTCCATTTCAAGGAAAACCGCTTCAACATTCCGCCTCACGTTTTACGTTTTACGGTTTCCCTCCTCGGCGCGCTGACCCTCATCCTGCTCGCCTTTCTCTTCTACCAGCCGTATTTCCACTGGTGGGGATCGGGCTACAACGATGTGGACGCGTGGCGCGGCGGACACACTCCGCTTTCGTCCTACTTCACACACTGGGGCGTGTTCCTCTTCATCCTCTTCGCGTGGATGGCCTGGGAGACGCGCGAGTGGATGGCCGCCACGCCGCTCTCCTCCCTGACCAAACTCAAGCGGTATCAATTGCTGATCGAGATCGCGCTGGCAGTGTTTTTCGTCGCGCTGCTCTATCTGCTCTATCGCGAAGCCGTCATCTCGTTGATCGCGTTGCCGATGGCGCTTTGGGCCGCGATTCTCATCCTGCGCCCCGGTCAAAGCGACGCGAAACGCTGGGCGCTGTTCATGGTCGGGACGTCGCTCGTGCTGACCATCGCGGTGGAGATCATCGTCGTTGTCGGTGACGTGGGACGCATGAACACGGTCTTCAAGTTGTACCTGCAGGCGTGGACGATGCTCTCCGTCAGCGCGGCGGCCGCGCTCGGGTGGACGCTCCCCGCTGTCCCGTCGTGGAGGATGCGCTGGCGCGGAATCTGGCAGGCGGGTCTGACCCTCCTGCTGGCGGGCGCGGCTTTCTTCACCATTTCCGCCACGTTGGACAAAATTCGCGACCGCATGAATCCAGAAGTCCCGCATACGCTCGATTCGATGACCTTTATGGCAACTTCCAGGTATTGGGATTCGGTGGATATGGACCTCGGCCAGGACTACCGCGCCATCCGCTGGATGCAGGACAACGTGCAGGGTTCGCCCGTCATCGTGGAGGCCAACTGTCCCGAATACCGCTGGTGCACGCGCTACACGATCTACACGGGCCTGCCCGGTGTGGTCGGCTGGAACTGGCATCAGCGTCAGCAACGCGGCTTCGTGGAACCGCTCATCATCGAAAACCGAATCACCGAGATCACCAACTTCTATAACACCGTCAACATCAGCGAAGCCGTTGTGTTCCTGAAAAAATACAACGTGCGCTATATCATCGTTGGGCAGGTGGAAAATATTTACTATCCTGGCAACGGCCTGTTGAAATTCGAAGCCTACGATGGACGACTTTGGACTGAAGTCTACCGCGGCGGGCAGACGGTGATCTATGAAGTAAACCAGTAGCCACGTACACAAGTAGACACGTACACAAGTAGACACGTACACAAGTA
>DYKX01000319.1 GCA_020722375.1 Anaerolinea thermophila | reverse complement strand
GGCGGGCGTAGTTGATCCACGAGACGGTGGAGGGCAGCATGTCGAGCGGGTTGCGCACCAGGTAGATAATGCGGGCATCGGGGAAAAATTCGGTCAGGGTCTCGATCTTAGGGCTGAAGGCCGGGTTCTTGGCGACGAAGTATTTCTTGCCGGTGGCGTACAGATGGCGCTGGAGCATGGATTTGTAGAAGCCCATGACCCGGCGCTTGTGTTCGGGCGAAAGGGCCTCGTCGAAGTGGATGTAATCCGGCATCTCGTCCAGGAAGGGGAACGGGAAGCTGATGAAGTAGCCGTCCCAGTTCTGGAAGTGGATGTTTTCGTCTTCTTCGGGTTTGAAGAACGAGATGGGATGGATGCGGACCCGGCCGAGGGTGGCCTCGTCGAAAGCGTGCAGGACCCGGTGCAGGATCCCGCCAAAGCGGTTGTCGAGCCGGGCGACGAGTTGGGTCAGCTTCTTCTGCGTCACCGAGGGGGTCAGGTAGATGTCCCAGGTGGTCAGGCTGGTGAAGATGTCGTCGCGGGAGAGCAGGCGGTGGAGGAAGGTCGAGCCGCTGCGGAAGTTGCCCAGGATGAAGAGCGGCTTCTCGACCGGCTGGTCTTTGTAGCCGGGGAAAAGGAGGTCATCGAGGAAAAAGAAGGCCCAGTGGATCAATGCCCCGACCGGCCAAACGAGGTAAAAGAGAACGAGGAAGATGAGGCGTTTGCGGGTCAAGCGGGCGGGCGTGCCTTTGGCCTTGAAGAACGAGCGGTAGAACATGCGCCAGAACAGGCGGAAGTTATAGGACATGAAGGGCCTTTGCATCGCCGTAACGCGAGATTTACGTCATCGCTTGGGAGCGAGATACCTCTCGCATTACAGGGCAGGATTTACGCACAAAAAGGCCGGCTGGCCTTTCATTTGGCCATTCTATCACCGAACGGCGGGTGGGATGGGTTAACGATTGGTGAAGATCCCCCGATAAAAAAGCAATTTCACCACGGAGTCACTGAGTTCACGGCGAAAACCTTACAAAAATCTCTGTGTACTCTGTAGTATTGCTCTATAAAAACTACGCCAACCGCGAAGATTTTGCACGATGCTCA
>DYKX01000318.1 GCA_020722375.1 Anaerolinea thermophila | reverse complement strand
GGCAGGCAATCGCCCTGACCGATAGGCGTCGAAATAGGCCAGCGAAGCGGACATTGCCAGCATGGGGATTCCCAAGCCAATTGCAGTTTGCAGCGTTTCGCGCCACGCGGATTGTCGGGTGAGAATCGCGTCGCGGAAGAAGTCATCCATCAGCAGGTTGGGCAGGCGCGGGTTGCGCTCGAACGCAGCGCGGATGTTTTCCAGCAGGTCGGCGCGGATGATACAGCCTGCCCGCCAGATTCGCGCAATTTCGGCAAGGTCCAAATTGAATTGATATTCAGCAGATGCCTGTTTCAACAAAGCGAATCCCTGCGCGTACGCAGTGACCTTGCTGGCAAACAGCGCGTCACGCGCGGAATCAATCAGCCGCGTTTTATCGCCGTCAAAAGTGGAACATCCGCCATAGACTCGCGCCAACATTTGCCGCTCCGCTTTCAGAAAGGAAAGATAACGACTCTCCACTGCGGCATTGATGGTCGGAATCGGCACGCCGAGATCGAAGGCATTTTGGGATGTCCATTTGCCCGTCCCTTTTTGGCTGGCTTCATCGAGAATCAAATTCACCAAATCCAAGCCGCCTTCCTTGCGACGCAAAATGTTGGCGGTGATTTCAATGAGATACGATCTCAACTCGCCGCGATTCCACTCGTCGAAAATATCCGCCAGTTCACCATTTGAAATTCCTGCGCCGCGATGCAGCAGGTCGTAGGTCTCAGCAATCAACTGCATGTCGGCGTATTCGATGCCGTTGTGAACCATCTTGACATAATGCCCCGCGCCGCCGCATCCCATCCAGGCGACACAGGCCGCGCCATCAGACGTTTTCGCCGCAATGGATTCAAGCACGGATCGGACTCGACCCCAGGCGGACTCGCTCCCCCCAGGCATGAGACTCGGCCCGAGCAGCGCGCCGCTCTCCCCGCCCGAAACGCCCATGCCGACGAAGGAGATTCCCTCCGCTGTGAGATTTTTCACGCGGCGTTCGGTGTCGCTGAAAAACGAATTGCCGCCGTCCATGATGACATCGTCCGCTTGCAGATGCGGTCGCAGCGACTCGATTGCCATATCCACAGGTTCACCCGC
>DYKX01000135.1 GCA_020722375.1 Anaerolinea thermophila | reverse complement strand
CATAGAGATCGCCTTCACGAAAAATTTCTGCACGCACAACAATACGCTGTTTCATAATTCTCATTGTACCACTTACGATTCACGATTTGCGATCATGAGCAAGGGATTGGCCGAAGGTGCCCCGCGTCTTGGCCCACCAGGCTTCCAGGTCCGCGCGGGAAGGCGCCGGCTGTTCGCCCTCGCGCAGCACGTGTGCTCGACAGGGTATCCCGAGCGAAGCGAGTGGGCGCGTGCTTTCCGACGGGGTGCCGATCTGGCCGAGGCGGTAGGCTTTGGAGAGGTGTTCGACGGAGATGGCGGAGGACATAAAGGATGAAGGATAAATTATGAAGGATGAATATTTGTTGGTAACCCATCGCTTGCCATTCCCAACTTCCTGCATGAAGGAGTTTCCAACCGCTCCCTTTCAACCCAACGTTCCCAGGAAATCCACCGGCTGGAGGATGGGAAGCAGACCCGGTTGATAATCCTTTACGTTGCGGGTGACCAGGTAGTCCGCCCGGCACTGGACGGCAGCCATCATTTGGACCGCGTCTTCGAAATCCCGGTAATCCAAATTCAGCGCCTGCTCGATCGTCGCCTGGTCAACCGAGGCAATTTTCAGGAATTGCAACAGGTTGGTGATCGTGGCGCGTGCGCTGGCGGAAGACTGGCCTTTCTGGATGAGATAGAACAAGGTAGTTACACTATGCGCCGCCACAACCCCCTCGATATGACCTGTTTCGGCGGCAGCCAGCAGCGCCGCGGACGCCTCATAAAAAGGTTCTCGCTCCTGGAGGACATCCAAAATCAGGTTGAGATCGAGCATGACCCTGGGTTTATCGGCCATATTTCTCTTCCAGATGCTCACGGTAATCCTGCATTGTCAATTCCTTTGGCAGGGTACCGCTCAACCTGCGAACGATGGGGGCGTCATCCGGCAGCCGCTGGGCGGGGATTCGAAGCAGATAGGCCTCGATTAAGTTTGTGAGAGTGGTATTTTGCGCCACTGCATAGCGTTTGACATTTTCCAACAGGTCGCGCCGTACCCGTACCGTTAGTTTGGTAAGTTCCATCAGGTTTCTCCTGCCGTACATATTACCGCTTTTCAGTACGGCTGTCAAATTACACTTTTACATTTCCCCTCCTCTGTCCTCCGTCCCTACACCGTATCCATAAACGTCTGCTCGACGCGGTTGAAGATGACGGCCCCCATGAACACCACCACCAGCATGAATCCAAAACTATACAGAAGCAAGCCTATATTTACAGTGCCCGCGCCGAGGAAGGCATAGCGGAAGGCCTCCACGATGGGTGACATCGGGTTAATTTGGATCACCCACTGCCACTGTGCCGGGATGGACGAGACCGGGTAGATCACCGGCGTGGCGTACATCAGCAATTGCACGCCGAATTGGACGAGGAAGCGCAGGTCGCGGTACTTGGTGGTAAGGGAGGAGACGATGATGCCGAAGCCGAGCCCCAGCCCCGCCATCATCAGGATGAGGACCGGCGAAAGGGCGATCCATAACCAGTTGAGGCGGATATCCGAACCCTGCCAGGCAAAATAGGGGATAAAAACCAGGAACAGGACGAATTGAATGACAAAGGTAATCAGGTTCGAGATCAGGATCGAGACCGGTACCGCCATGCGTGGGAAATAGACCTTGCCGAACAGGTTGGCGTTCTGCACAAAGGTCTCGCTGGTTTTGGTGAGACAGGCGGCAAAGTACGACCACACCACCGTGCCGGACATGTAAAAGAGAAATTGTGGAAGTCCGTCCGTGGGCAGGGATGCGATGTTCCCGAAGATGACCGTGAACGTGATCGTCGTCAGCAGCGGCTGGATCAGGTACCACAGCGGACCCAGGATGGTCTGCTTGTAGACCGCCACGAAGTCGCGGCGCACGAAGAGCATGACCAAATCTTTGTAACGCCACAGTTCGCCCAGGCGCAGGTCGAGCAGGCTGCGCTGGGGCTGGATGATCATGTCCCAGGATTCTTCCGGGATGACAGGTGGGGTTGTAATCTCTGCGTTCAAAATGATACTCTACCGTTTTCTATTTCCTGCGCTCCCCCAACTTCCCAGCATCCGCCCTTCCGACATTTGCATGGGACTTGATTTTCGTACAGGGCTGCATATTTTACGGCTCGTCTTTCGTTCAACGCACAAACGACGCGCACTCCAGCCTTTTACCAGTAAACAACGTCAGGCTTCCGCCCAAACGGCGCTTCAATAGCGCCGACGCTTCTCGACTTTGTTGATCTGCCCCGCCTCCAGTTCCAGCGGTAATTGCCGCCTCTGCTGGAGCAGTTTCAGCAGGACGCGCACCCGCTCCGTGCCCGGCAAGCGGGCGTCGAAAATCGCCTCGAAACCGGCGAACGGGCCGTCCACGATGCGCACCCGGTCGCCCGGATTCAATTGGTGGAGCAGTTCCCCCCCCGAGGCGTTGATGTCCTCCACGCGCTGGCGCAGGGTGGGGATCAACCCGTCCGGGACGCGGGCGGGCATTCCATCGAAAGAGACCAGGCCGGTCGCGCCGGGGATCCATTGCAGGGAGGAGGCCTTTTGTTTTCCGAAGTCGACATACACAAAAACGTAACCCGGAAAATAAGGACGAATTTTGCGCGCCCGCGGATTGACGGTGGACACGCGCACAAATGGACAATAGGCTTCCAATCCGCTCAGGCGCAGTTGATCGAGCAGGAAGCTTTCTTTGCGCGGTTTACTGTGCAAGACATACCAGGCAGCGTCCATACGTCGATTTGATGTGAATCGTTGATGTCGGCGGCGGGAACGAATCAGGCAAAGTTCGGGGCCGTTTTTACGGGCTGGGCAACGGCGGACGATTCCCAGCCGCTCTCCCGCAGCATCCAGGAATCCAGCAAATCCTTCCGAAAGCGCCAGGATTTACCGAGGCGGAATGCAGGCATGGCGCCGGTCCGCGCCAAGCGATAGACCTTGGCCTCGCTCAAGTGCAGGTATCCGGCCACCTCATGCACGGTCAGCACACTTGACCTTTCGTTTTCGCTCCCCTCGTTTCTGTTGTGCATCCGTTCCTCCGATCTCTCCTGTCGAAAATGCACAAAAACATGCTAAATTGTATAAAAATCAACACAGAAACCAAGAATGATTATACGCTCACGGGAATTATGGTCAAGAGGCGGCGGAGGAAAACTTCCAGGCAATTTGTTATTCTCCATAGGCAAATGTACTGTGTCGAAATACCACCTGGATCAACCCGGAGGTTCAGCGGCATTGGGTGGAATGATCCCAATTTTTTGCATGCGGGCGATGGCGGCCGCGCGGGTGCGCACGTTGAGACGGAGATAGGCGCTGGAGAGCAGGTTGCGCAGGGTGGAATTGGCGATTTTCATTTGCGCGGCAATCTCGGCTGTGGAGTAATCGGGATAGGCCGCGCACAGCGAAAGCGCCTCCAGTTGGCGGGCGGTAAGCGTGTGGCTGGCCTGGGAGGATTTTTCCAAACGCAGCTTTTCATGGGCTTCGTGGCTGAAATAGATGCCGTGATTGGCGATGAGGGTCACGATCCTGGCCAGCTGGCGGATGGAGTCGCCATCCTGTTTAAAGATATAACCGCTGATGCCGCATTCGACCAGGGCCTGGATGAGGGTCTGCTGGGTGAGAATGGAGATCACCAGGATGTTGAGTTCGGGATTCTCCTGGACGATGCGGGGAGTGACGTGCAGGGCCGGGAAGGGATTGGGATTGTCGGGACGCGAGGGGACGTTGACATCCATAATCAGGACATCCACAGGCTGGCTCCGAAGCAGGTGGTCGAGTTCCTCGCCGTAGTTCAATACGCCAACCACCTCGATTTCATCGGATTCCTTCAGGCGGTAAAAATACCCGTCGATGATGCTTTGGTGATCCTCCAAAATGGCAACTTTGATGGGACTTTTCATGGGAACTCCGTGTGATCCTGGATTGATTCCGCGGCCGCATTGGCGGCGTGTCCGTTGCGACAAACCATGTGCGCGAACCGAACCTGTCTCCATCACCGTCGGTATGGAACCGGCGTTTCCCGAGGGAAACGCTCATTTTTCCCAGCGCCCTTGCGGGCCACTACCGTCGGATGGATTCTTCCGCCTTGGACGGGAGGGGAATGCTGGCGACGATTTTATACCCGCGCCCTCCCGCCGGGCTTTCGATTTTTATCTGCCCGTTCAGGGCGCGGAAGCGCTCGCGCATCCCCAGATGCCCCTGCCCCACATGGGCGCCGAGGGATTGCCCAACGCCGTTATCCGCAACGGAGAGGGATACGGCCTGTTCATCATGCTGCAGGCGCACCTGGACAAGACTGGCCCTGGCGTGTTTGACCACATTCGTGAGGGCTTCCTGCACGAAGCGGAAGAAACCCAGCCCCGCCGCTTCGGACAAATCAGGGATGGTCTCCCCGACATATTCGATGCGCAACCCGGTGCTTTTGCCGAATTCCTCGCAGTAGTCGCGCAGGGTCAGGTCCAGATCCGCAACGTCGAGCAGGGGGGGGCGCAGGCTGTGCGCCAGGAGACGAATCTGGTCCATGGTCCGATCCACCTGCCTGACGTAGGATTGGAGGCGTTCGCGGGCGGTGGCATCGGGGAATTCCGTAAGCAGGGCTTCCAGCCCGTGTTTGAGACTCACCAGGGCCTGCCCGGCCTCATCGTGCAATTCGCGCGAGACGCGGCGGCGCTCCGCCTCCTGGGCGGCAAGGACATCCGCGGTCAGGGTGCGCAACTGGTCGCGGGTTTCGAGCAATTCCCGCGTCCGCTCGGCCACGTGACGCTCAAGTTCCTCCTTCGCCTGCAACATGGCGGCCTCCATTTTCTTGCGATCCGTGACATCCTTGACGCTGCCCAAAATGGAGACGGGTCGGCCTTCCTGGTCGGCTTGCAACACGGCATTCAGCGAAACCCAATACTCTGATCCGTCTTTTTTGCGCGAACGCAGCTCGAAATTCTTCACAAAGCCTCGTTCGGTCAAGTTCCGAAGAACATGTTCGCGATCCTGTAAATCCGCATACAAGCGCTGTGCGGGAACGCGCAGAAATTCATCCAGGCTCTCGTACCCGGCCAGTTCCAGCACGGCAGAATTGGCATGCACAAATTTTCCATCCAGCGTGGATTCGAAGATGCCAACATTCAGGCTCTCAACCAGGGTCCGATACCTGTCCTCGCTTTCCCTGCGGGACTGTTCCGCCATTTTTTCCGCGCTGATGTCGAACCACGAACCGACCATTTGGCTGGCAACACCCTGTGCGTCACGCACGAGACGGACCGAATCGCGCGTCCAGCGATACGTTCCATCGCGGTGCAGGAAGCGGTAGTCCAGGACCACCTTATCATTCACGAACAGGCTCTCCATTTCGGCCAGGACTCGCTCCAGGTCCTCCGGGTGGATGTGATCGAGCCAGAAATCCGGGTCGGCGGTGAACTCCTCCGCCGTATAGCCGAACATTTCACCGATGTTTTCGGTGAGGAAGGTGGCGGAAAAATTCCTGACCGGGTGCGCGGCATAAATGACCGCCGGACTGAGGGAGACAAGTTGGTTCAAGTGTTCGCTGGCGCGTCGCAGTTCCTCCGTCCTCAGGGCGACCTTGTTTTCCAGGGCCGCATTATTCGCCTGCAAATCCTGTTCGAACCGCACACGCTGACTGATATCGCGGCCAACGATAAGGAAAGAGTCGGGAATTCCGCACCCGGCCATCATCACAGCCGTGCTGAATTCGAAATCGAACACCGATCCATCGCGTCGAACGCAACGGCAGTTCACTGCCCTCTGCGGACCGTTTTGAACGGTTTTTTGCAGCAATTCAGGCAGAAGCGCCCGGTCATCCGGGAAAATGAATTCGAGAACACTGCGGCCCGCCACCTCCTCGGGGCTGTCATAACCGAACAGGGCCACGCCGGAGCGGTTGACAAGAAGAATGGATCCTTCCGGGGTGATGGTGGCCACCAGATCCGGGGACATCTCCACAAAGGAACGATAGCGTTCTTCGCTCAAGCGCAACGTGCGGTTGGCTTCCTCCAGTTTGTCCGCCTCGACCCCGACTTTCTTGAGATTGACAATCAAGCCATGGATCAGGATGGAGATGGCAATGATGAGCGATATGCTTGATATTAAAAAAACAGCTCCGCCAATCAACCACAGCAATGGTTTGGATGGTTGAGGCGCTTCCAGGAGCAGGCGGAAGTTCCCGGAGACGATCAAATAGCCGAACAGTCCCACGGAAGCGGCGCTGAGAAACAATGCGATCATTCCCCTGCGCAGGTCGAACAACAGGGTCGACATGGAGACAAAGGTAAGAAAGAACATGGCGGCGTCCGCATTGAAGCCGCTTAGAACCAGGTTTACAATTCCAAGCACGAGAAAGAAGAACAGCCAGCTGGTTGCACGCACCTGATATGGAATGCGGCGCAGGAACGTAACAAGAATCAGCCAGATATAAACGATCACATAAAGGATGGGGAATTCAAACATTTCTCGCTGGGATACGGGGATGAGCGCCACGCCCAAGAGCACGGTCCCAAAGACAAATGTGCTCGAAAGCAATAGATTTAGAAGCCGTTCGCGCAATTTTTGCAGGCTTTGGATGTTGTCGAAATCTTGGAAGGGAAGCAGGAACGGGAAGCGGCTCATCGCGCCCTCTCTGTAGGGTCGTCCGGGAGAAAACAAGGTCATTATAGCCCCAGGAAGGAGGTTGTGAGAAGGAAATCGAAATGGGGAGCGGCAATTCGGTTGGGCTAACGAAGCCCATTGCGTGCGATCGGTAATTTCATTAACTCGACTTTTGCAGTAACTATTCAGCCAGAGCGGTGACGTACTCTGGCACATAAGGCAAACCCAACAACGCCTGGCATAGAACCTGCAAAATGGGCTGGTGGTTTTTTCTGGCGGTCGAGATGTAG
>DYKX01000317.1 GCA_020722375.1 Anaerolinea thermophila | reverse complement strand
GCAACGTCCAATGCAACGGGCCTTTGGCAAAGCGATACCAATGATCGACGGCGAACCGGCGCAGGTAGAGCCGCCACCATTCCGCCAGCGGTGGGGGCGGTTCGCCCACCCACACCACCCACAGCACTTTCGGATCGCGCCGCGTCCCTCGAGCCGCCAAGCGTTCGATGCGCAGAACCTGCAGGGGATGGGCGGCGGCTTTCTTGAAATGCTTGTTGCGCCACAGCGATAACTTCACGCCTCCTAACTGGGGATCGGCGACAGTCAAAGTTTCGTCGGGTTCGCCCCAGGTGGCGGGCACCTTCAGGTTGAACTTGGCGCCATGGTGCGGGTAACGCCCTTTCCCTTTGTAGGGGGGCGGTGGTCCATACAAGCACAGATTGGGACGCAAGCGGATAATCTTGTCACAGGGCAAAGCGGCACTGAGGTTCACGAAGGGCGCACAGCCGTATTCCGAGTCGAGCAGGACCAGCGGGCGTTGGCGTAGGCGTTGGACAATCCGCTGACAGGACTCCGCCAGTTGCGCCACCATTTTGGACAGGGGACTCTCCGTGCTGGTGATGCGTTCGTGCAGCAACGGCAGCGCCCAACTCCCGTGACTTTCGGGGACCCAGACCACGGTGGAGAAACCTTGACCCACCGTAATGGGTTTCGCCCCAGGGATTTTCGTGGGTTGATGTTCGATCGTGCGTTCGCGTAACGTATAGGCGCTCAGACGTGGCCACGCGGTGTGATCCCCCGCGAGCAACGGGCGGGGCGTGCGCGTCATCTGCGCGATGTACAAATCAAGCAGCGTGTAACGGTCGGGGCGTCCATCTTGAAGCGCTTCGTAGAGCATCGGCCAGCGTCGCCGAAACACCGGCGAGAGGGACAACTCGGCGAAAGAATTGAGTGCGGGTGCGAGCAGGACGGCATCCGTCAATTCAAACAAAGCATCGCGCGCGTTGCCCAGTCCGCTCGTGTAGACGGTTTGACGAAACGCTTTCAGTGTGTTAAGGTGCGCATTGGCAGGTAAGGAAGTAGGCATACCTCTATTATCTGCCAATGGGCGATTCGTTCAAGTTATGGATCGCCCTCTGCGGTTTTTAGTCTAAACTCAAGTA
>DYKX01000316.1 GCA_020722375.1 Anaerolinea thermophila | reverse complement strand
TTTGGAAAAGCGTCTGGGTTCCAACAAAGCCATCGTGGTCGTTGCGCGTAAATTGTTGGTCGTGGTGTGGCACGTGCTGACGGACCGCGAGGCGGATCGCCACGTCGCACCACAAAAGGTTGCCGACAAGTTTCTCCTGTGGTCGCGCCACTTGGATGATGAACAACGCGGCGGGTTGACCTCGCGGCAATTCATCCGCTTGCAGTTGATGCGCTTGAAGCTGGGCGACGAGGTGACGCACGTGCGGCAGGGGATCAATGCGCGTCCGCTGGCGTCGGCAGACGAAGTGCTGGCGCTGCACCCTGAATTGAAATCTGAAGCGTAGCGCGTCAGCGTTGCGCTCTGAATCCATGTCCACGGCGTAACGCGCAGGCGTTGCTGCCGACAATCGCATACGGTTCGGCTCACCCACGCTGAGCGAAAAAATGGCATCAGCGGAGGGACGGTGAGGTATTGCCTTTTTCCGTCCGCGACGAATTTGGCGAATGATTCAAGATTTTAAGGTTCAACCCCTTGACACGGCAACTCATCGGTTCACGGCGCGTACTTTCGGTTCTCCTTATCGCTTGCGATATATTTCGCCCCGATGTCCGACTTGATGAATCACGATGGTCTGTTCGTCGTGAAGAATCTGGTAAATGACGCGGTAGTCGCCTACACGGAATTTGTACAATCCCGCAAGGTCGCCTTTATATGGTTCTGGTCTGACGTCGTCCAGATTCGCGGCGAGCCAATTGATACGCTCAGCGATTCGGCGAGCGACAAGTTTATCCAGGCGCTCCAGTTCACGGGTAGCCGTTGGTATGATGCGGAGGCGATACACGGTGGTTACTCCAATCCGAGTCGTCGTACCACATCTTCAAACGGTTCGCCTCGTTCGCCCGCTGCCACTGCTTTCTTTTGGCGTAAAAGTCTGTCGCGGACAGACTTTCTAAGCTCCAACCCTTCATCAGGGTCGCCAAGCATTTCGAGCAACTTTTGTTCAACAGTGAGTGCGATAATTTCTTTCAGTTCATCTCTGCTCATTTGAGCAACCGTAACGCTCATACCGTTCTCCTTTCTACAATCGCCGTGGAAGCGACCGCCGAATCCGGGAGGCGTGTCGTGAAACGC